>NZ_JBYCKI010000079.1:0-4532 GCF_057473305.1 Thiomonas sp. TH-17 | reverse complement strand
CGGCCTCGTGCAGCGCGGTCAGGCGTTTGTCCGCCGCGCTCAACGCGCGGCTGCTGCGCGGGCCGAAGCGCTCGGTGGTGATGATCTCGCGCATGAACGCCGTGTCGACCTCGGCGCGGCCTTCACGCAGCAGCGCATAGGCCGTTTCATTGCGCACCGACTCCATGGCCGCGCCGCTGAGACCGGTGGTGACATCGAGCAAGGCTTCCACGTCCAGGGACTGGCCGCCGGGCAGCGCCTGGTAGCGTGTGATGAATCCGCGCCGGGCTTCGCGGTCGAGCATCGGCACTTCCACATGCAGACCCAGCCGCCCCGGTCGCAACAGCGCCGCATCGAGGCGCTCCAGATAATTGGTGGCGGCCACGGTAAACACCGGACTGGTGCTGCCACCGAAGCCATCCAGCGCCGACAGCAGCGCGTTGATGGCGGCGATGGAGGCAACCTGCTGGCGGCTGCCCAGCACATCGATCTCGTCGAGGAACACCAGCGCCGGGGCATAGTGCCGCGCGCGCTCGTACAAGGATTGGGTGAAGCGCGGGTCAAGGAGTTCCACGCCATTGGCCGCCAGAAACGGCAGATCGGCTTCGCCGGCCAGCGCCTTTGCCAGCAGGGTCTTGCCGGTACCGGGCGGGCCATAAAGCAGCATGCCGCTGGGGGGCGCTACGTCCCATTGCTCGAGTTGCCGCGGTTCCTTCAGCAGGTGCACGACCTGTTGCAGGCGCTGTTTGACCACGACGTGACCCTGCACGTCGCCGAAGCGAACGCTGGGCACCTCGACAACCAGCGCGCCGCTGCCTTTGAAGTCCTCGGCGCGTTGCGGCACCGCGACCTGCGGGTCGTGCAGGGTCAGGGTCCGCGGGCTTGCCTCGGTGTCAAGCGTGCGCTCGAACACCACGGTGCGATTGCGGCGCCTGAGGCACTGCACCAGATCCGGCCCGTCCGGCTGCGGCTGCACTGGAATGCCCAGGCGCTCCTTGATCGGCTCCAGCATCTGCAAGGTGCCCGGCGCGAAACGGATGTGCAGCAGCTGGCCGTCGAGCAGCGCGAAATCCTGCCGCAGCGCGTAGGCATCCAGCTCGGGCAGCCACAGGTCACGCAGCGCGCGCGCCGTGACCTTGCGTGCATCAAGGTCGGCGCCATGGGCGAGCAGGCTGGCCTCGACCAGCAACGCCCTGTCGGCCTCCCAGTCGAGCCGAATGCCCACGGATGCAGCGTACTTCGACTTCAGCTCCTGCAGCCCCCGTCTGACGAGTATGCGCAGTTCGGCCTCACCCAGCGGAGGAAACAGCAGCAGGTTGGACGCCCCCAGCGCGCTGAGCAAACCGGCGTCGTATACCGGCATGTCGCCACCGCCATAGGCATCGGTGCGCTGTTTGCGCAGATAATCGAGCAGGGTGTCCTTGCCCTGCCCAGGCTGGCGCGCATACCGCTCGAAAAAGCCCGCGTTCCGCGCAAGCTCGCCATCGATACCGGCGATGAAGATGAATATGCAGCCGCTGGCGTCCACTGCGGGCGGGGCGATGCGCTCCTGTTTGCAGTCGTTGTGCAAGTAGAAGCCGTAGCGATCGGTCAGGGTCCCGGTGTCGAACAGCTCCAGCAGCACGTTCTGTGTGTTGGGGTGCGCCTTGTCCAGATGATCAAGGATGATCACCGAACGCGGATGCTCCCGGATCCACTGGGTCAACTCACCGGGCTTTGCATCTCCATAGCCTTGGGTCAAGCCCACCAGGCCGAAATTCTGATTGTCGCTGGTATAGGCCGACAGATCGAAGATCTTGCTGGCCCAGACGTCTTGAGGCCCCGCCGAAGCCTCGGACGGTGCCGATGACGGCAGCTCCGGGGCTCTCGCCAGCGCCTGGGCGATGATCCGTGCGGCGAAGCTCTTGCCCGTGGCCGTGGGACCCACAAAGAAAAAAGTGGCCCATGGCTGCTTGGGCGCCGAACGCAACGCCGGTGTTTCCATCAAGGCCGCCGCGATCTTCGGGATCTGTTCTCGAGGGTCGAGAAACGCCTGTTCCAGGTCGGCGCAAACGCGTCTTGCTGCGTCCATCACCTGCGTCCGCGTCAGCGGTGGCGGAATCTTGACTGGACCAGTGGATGCTGCGTCGTCGGTCACCCCGGCCCATCCCGCGAGCCTGCGTGTGTAGTCGGCTCGAAATTGATCGCGAAACGCATCTTCGAGCAGGTTGTCCAGATTTTCGACGCGCAGCCCAAGTTCGGCCACATACTTCCGCGCATCTGCTGATAACGGATGCACAAAGGCCGCCATATCAGCGAGCATCGCCATGGCCAGCGTGAGCGTCATTTCGCGCCGTGTGAACCCCAGATTGAGCGCTGGCAGACGGCCACTCGCGCTGGCGGATTTGCCGTCCACCGTGTGACGGATGGCTAGCTTCAGATCCTCCATCTCGACCATGGCATGGCCATTGACGCGCGCGATCCCGCGCGCCACGGCGAGCAGAATGCACGACGGGTCTTTGGGGTGCGATGCCGGATCTTCAGCGGCCATGGCGTCCAATCGCTTGACCGCGTGCAACAGCGCCCACGGGCATGAGCCTGTCGCGCGAACAACGCGCAGGAACCACAGGCCATGTGGGTCGCCTGCTGCGCCGCATGCCTGGATTGCCTGCGAGCACGTCACCGCAACACTGCCTGCACACTGCGCTTCTGTGCGTCGCCCCCTTCGCACGTGCCATCACCAAGACTCCCTGTGTCCGGTTTGATGGGCGCCAAACCGGCGCTCGTCATCGGCTGTCTGACTCATCGCCGGGACCGTGTCAACTTACACTTTCAACGGAATCGTAATACGCGCATGACAATCTACCCTGCGCGCGCATCCGGTGCGGCGTTGCGGCGACCGTTCGCCTCACCCCATCCGCAGGCCGATGCAGGTTGCAGCAAGAACCCGCCTGGTCGTAGCGTTGCGCCGTGAACCGGGCATCCGCCCGATCGACAGCGAGATCAACCCCATGGCCAAAGCCATTCCCCGTCATCCCCACGGTCCTGTGCACTGCGAGCCCTGCGCGCGCGCGGGCAAGCACATCGAGATGCTTGCCCAGGATGCGCTGGACGCATCGTTTCTGGTGCCGGAAGAAATCCAGCCTGAGGGACTGCGCTCCTACCGCTGTCCGACGTGCGAGAACATCCAGGTATTCCGCGTCGACTGACCGGGCGTGCGCGCCCACTTCCCGTTGCCCTGAACCGGGCAGCCCCACATCACACCATTGCCGTGCGGCTGGCGCGTGCGGTGGCGGGTCGCAGCGCAACGCCGTTGGCTCAATCCGCTGGCGCTGTGCCGGGCATGCTATGCCCCAACCGCGATGCGCGCGCCGCATCCTTCTCGCCCGCCCGCAGCACCGTGCCGTTGAGCGCAGTGATGCCGCGCAGGCCCACGCCATGCGCGTGAAATCCGAGCGCTGCGGTGCGACCGCTGTAATCGAGACGGTCGTGGTGGTGGCCATGAAACAGCGTGTGCACACCCAAGGCGCGCGCAAGATCGTCGATCGCGGCAAAGCCGTGCGGATGACATGAGGGCGCCTCGTGCGTAACCAGCACCTCGGCGTCCTGTGCGACCAGCGCATCGAAATCGTCGGGAAACAGGCTGCTGTGATGCTTGATCACGCCCGGTCTTTGAAGGGTATGGGCCCAATCCTTCGGATGCATGCGCAGCCGCAGGTCCTCGAGATACGCCTGCAACGAAGAAAACTTCGGGTCCACGGGTTGGTCAGGCCGCCAGATCTCGTCGCGGAAAATGCCACCCAGCCCGGCGATGCGAACACCAGCCACCTCGACCACGCGACCATGCAGGTTGCGCTCGGGCCAGGCCTGCAACGCATCCCACGTCGGCGCGCGATCAGTGTCGTGATTGCCATGGATGAACCATACCTGCGTGCCCAGCACCTCGATGGGTGCCATCAGTTCCTGCAGCGGCGCAGGCGCTTCGATATCGCCCAGCAGGACGAGTGCCTGCGGTCGCGACGCGCGCACCACCGCGAACAGATGTTCGAACTGGCCATGCAGATCACCGGCAAACAGGATGTTCGGCGTGACGGGCGAACGATGCGGCATGGGGAACGCCGGAAGCACGGAAGGGCGCAGCAGACCTGCAAGATGCATGGGTGCCGATCAGCCGCAGACTCATTCTGCCCGATCCTGCCCCTCCTCGACGGCCCCCCGGTACAGTCGCGCCTCGGCCAGCTCCAGCAGCACGCTGGCCAATGGATAGGCGTGCAGCACGTTGGCATCGAGCACTGCGGTGAAGTTGCTCATGCCAACGGCTCAGAGGCCGAGATCCCGGTCGATGGCCACGAGCTCATCCAGCGCGGTGCGGCGAAGCTTGCGGTCCTCTTCGTCGAAGCGCACCAGATTCAACGCAATGGCAACGTCCTTGGGCAACGCCTGTGCAGGCGTCTGGTGGCCCGTGAAGATGCGGAATTGTGTGCGCCGACGCCGATTTGAGCCATGCGCCGGGTTTGCGGTGAGCCGGTTGGAACGCGCAGAAATTCAAGCTTGGCGCCGTGCGCAACTCGTTT
>NZ_JBYCKI010000078.1:0-16477 GCF_057473305.1 Thiomonas sp. TH-17 | reverse complement strand
GTCGAGGCGAGCGACAAGCCGGGCGCGTGGGCATGGCGAGAAGTGCGCGGGACGAGTCAAGGACGCTGTGCGAGCGGCACGAACTGCAAATTTTCCGGGCCAGTGTAATTCGCGCTGGGTCGAATAATCTTGTTGTCCTGTCGCTGTTCCACCACATGCGCGCTCCAGCCGCTGGTGCGCGAAATCACGAACAGCGGGGTGAACATGGCGGTGGGCACACCCATGAGGCTGTAGCTCACGGCGCTGAACCAGTCGAGGTTGGGGAACATTTTTTTCACGTCCCACATCACCGTCTCGAGACGTTCGGCCACGTTGAACAGATGCATGTTTTTCTGGTCGGCTGAAAGCCGCCGGGCGACTTCCTTGATGACCTTGTTGCGCGGATCGGCGATGGTGTAGACCGGATGGCCGAAGCCGATGACGACTTCCTTGTTGGCCACGCGCTCGCGGATATCGGTCTCGGCTTCGTCGGGGCTGGCGTAGCGCCGCTGAATGTCGAGCGCCGCTTCGTTGGCGCCGCCATGCTTGGGGCCGCGCAGGGCGCCGATGGCGCCGGTGATGGCACTGAACAGGTCGCTGCCCGTTCCGGCGATGACGCGGGCCGTGAAGGTGGATGCGTTGAACTCATGCTCGGCGTAGAGGATGAGCGAGGTGTGCATCGCGCGTTCCCACAACGCGCTGGGCTTGTGACCGTGCAGCAGGTGCAGAAAATGGCCGCCTATGGAATCGTCATCGGTTTCAACGTCGATGCGGCGGCCGTTGGCAGCGTAATGCCACCAATACAGCAGCATCGAGCCCTGGCAGGCCATAAGCTTGTCGGCAATGTCGCGGGCACCGGCCACGTTGTGATCGTCTTTCTCGGGCATGACGCAGCCCAGCACGGAAACCCCGGTGCGCAGCACGTCCATCGGGTGGGCCGAAGGCGGGAGTTGCTCCAGCGCGGTTTTGACGGCGGCGGGCAGGCCGCGCAGACGGCGCAGCTTGGTCTTGTAGGCCGCGAGTTCTGCTGCATTCGGCAGTTTGCCGTGCACCAGCAAGTGAGCAATCTCTTCGAATTCGCAGGTCTCGGCCAGGTCGAGAATGTCGTAGCCGCGGTAGTGCAGATCGTTGCCGGTGCGTCCGACGGTGCACAGGGCTGTGTTGCCTGCGGTCACCCCGGAAAGCGCGACCGATTTTTTCGGCTTGAAGGTCATGCCAGCGGGGGCTGCGTCATCGCTCATGGGTTTGTCTCCTCGGTATTTATTTCAGTTTGCAGTTTGCGAATCGGATCACGCAAGCTTCAGGATTAGGGCTTGCCGGAAAAAATGGCGTCGAGCCGCTGCTCGTAGGCGTGATACCCGATGCTCTCGTACAACTCGGCGCGGGTCTGCATCAGCGGCACCACGGCCTTTTGCGTGCCCTCCCGCCGCAGGGTTTCATACACGGTCTGCGCCGCCTTGTTCATGGCGCGAAACGCTGAGAGCGGATAGAGCGCCATGGCCACGGCCGCGCTGCGCAGTTCATCGACGGTGAACAGCGGCGTGGCGCCGAACTCGGTGATGTTGGCCAGCAGCGGCACGCCGACGGCGGCGCCGAACTTGCGGTAGGTGTCGAGATCGAGAGCGGCTTCGGCGAAGATGGCGTCGGCCCCGGCTTCGGCGCAGGCGCGAGCGCGGGCGATGGCCGCGTCGAGTCCCTCGACGGCGATGGCGTCGGTGCGGGCGATGAGGTAGAAGTCGGGATCGGTACGGGCGTCCACCGCGGCCTTGATGCGATCGACCATTTCGCCGCTACTGACGATTTCTTTGCCGGGCCGGTGGCCGCAACGCTTGGCGCCCACCTGGTCTTCGATGTGCAGCGCTGCGGCGCCGAATTTGATGAGGCTTTTGACGGTGCGCGCAATGTTGAAGGCGCTGGGGCCGAAGCCGGTATCCACGTCCACTAGCAAGGGCAGATCGCAGACATCGGTGATGCGGCGCACGTCGGTGAGCACGTCATCGAGGGTGTTGATGCCCAGATCGGGCATGCCCAGGGAGCCGGCCGCCACGCCGCCGCCCGAGAGGTAGATGGCCTTGAAGCCTGCCCGCTGGGCCAGCAAGGCGTGGTTGGCGTTGATCGCGCCCACGATCTGCAGCGGGCTTTCCTGTTGTAGAGCGAGGCGGAAGCGCTCGCCTGCAGTGTGGGTCGTCATGGCCGTTCAGAGCAGGTGCTGCACGCCGGCCTTCTCTTCTTCGAGTTCGGCCAGGGTTTTGTTGATGCGCTCCTGCGAGAACGCGTCGATGGGCAGATCTCGCACCAGCTGGTATTCGCCGCCCGCGCAGGTGACCGGGAAGCCGAACATCGTCTGCTCGGGGATGCCGTAAGACCCGTCCGACGGAATGCCCATGCTGACCCACTTGCCGTTGGTGCCCAGCGCCCAGTCGTGCATGTGGTCGATGGCGGCGTTGGCGGCGGACGCGGCGGAACTCAGGCCGCGCGCCTCGATGATGGCCGCACCGCGCTTGCCCACGGTGGGCAGGAACACGTCGCTGTTCCAGACTGGGTCGTTGATCAGGTCTTTCACCGACTGGCCGCCGACGGTGGCGAAGCGGTAATCGGCGTACATGGTCGGGGAGTGATTGCCCCAGACGCAGACTTTTTCCAGATCGGCCACTGCCTTGCCGGTTTTGGCGGCGAGTTGGCTCAGTGCTCGGTTGTGATCCAGGCGCAGCATGGCGGTGAAGTTTTTCGCGGGAAGATCGGGGGCCGATTTCATCGCGATATAGGCATTGGTGTTGGCCGGATTGCCGACCACCAGCGTCTTGACCGTGCGGCTGGCCACGGCGTTGAGCGCCTTGCCCTGCGCCGTGAAGATTTGGGCATTGGCCGACAGCAGGTCGCGGCGCTCCATGCCGGGGCCGCGCGGGCGGGCGCCCACCAGCAGGGCATAGTCCACATCCTTGAAGGCGGTCATGGGGTCGCCGTGCGCGCTCATGCCCGCCAGCAGCGGAAAGGCGCAATCTTCAAGTTCCATCATCACCCCGCCCAGCGCCTTCTGGGCTTTTTCGTCAGGAATTTCCAGCAGTTGCAGAATCACCGGCTGGTCGGCGCCCAGCATCTGGCCAGAGGCGATGCGAAACAGTAGGGCATAGCCGATCTGGCCAGCGGCTCCGCTGACAGTCACACGTACGGGGGCTTTGGACATGGGGAAACTCCTGGATCGATAGGGGTTGATGGGGCAGGCGCGCTGCGTGAATACAACAACTCAGCAGAACAACACAGCAGGACAGCGCAGGGTGGTGACTCTTTGCGGCTCTTTGTGCGCCGCAGTATGCGAAAGAAGTGTAGGCCGGGGTCATCCGGGCGTCAATCACTCTTCTATCTTATATAAGATGTTTTTTATCAAAAGCTGGACAAGGCGGGGCGGCCTATGCTGCAATGCACGACATGATGGCTTCCCGCCCAGCCCCCAATCCAGCGCCCGAATTGCAGGTCGCCAATGTGTCCGAATCGGCATCCAAATTGGCGCCCAGACCGATGCCCGGCGCTGCGGCCAACCCGAGCTTCAGTCCTTTGTATCGGCAAATCAAGGGCTTGATTACGCGCAGCCTGCAACAGGGTGATTGGAAGCCGGGAGAACTCATCCCCAGCGAAGCCGACCTGGCGCGGCGCTTCGGCGTCAGCCAGGGCACCGTGCGAAAGGCGGTCGATGAGCTCGCAGCCGAGGGTCTGCTGCTGCGACGCCAAGGGCGCGGCACGTTCGTCTCCACGCATCATGAGGAGCGGGTGAAATTCCGCTTCCTGCGCATCGTGCCCGATGCCGCGGCTGACGGCGTGCGCCCTTTGCCGCAGCCCATGGAGCGGCAATTTCTGGAGTGCAAGCGCACCCGCGCCTCACAAGAGGTGGCGCGCACCCTGGGCATCAAGGTCGGCGAGAGCGTGACGCAGATTCGTCGCTTGCTGCTGCTGGCAGGCGAGCCCGTGGTGTACGAAGATATTTACCTGCCCGGCCTAGCGTTTCGCGGTCTGACCGCAGAGCGGCTGGAAAGTTACCGCGGCCCGCTCTACGCGCTGTTCGAGTCCGAGTTTTCCACCCGGATGGTGCGGGCGGAAGAAAAGCTGCGTGCGGTGAACGCCAGCGCGCAGGAAGCGCAACTTCTGCGGGTGCGCGAGGCGGAAGCCTTGCTACTCGTCGAACGGCTGTCATTCAGTTATGGTGAACTGCCTGCGGAATACCGCCGCGGGCTTTACAACACGAGGCATCATCACTATCGCAATGAATTGAATTAGCGACCCCGAACGCGTTGCAGTTGTCGGCCCGACCCACCGGCCGTTTTGCTGCGATGCAATAAACTTCAAAACAAAAAGCAGCATTCGTTCGTGCATCTACCGCTTGCCGGGTTGATGCACCGACCCGAAAACCTGCGATAACAACCGATCACAACGAGGACAGTGTCATGACAAAGCCTGCTTCGCCACCGGCCCGGCCGGTTTACCGCAACATCCATATCAGCCAGATCGCGGGCTACCGCTTGCCGTTGGCGGGCCTGGTTTCCATCTTGCACCGGATCAGTGGTGCGGTGATGTTTTTGGCCCTGCCGCTGGTGCTCTGGGCCTTCGATGACAGTTTGCGCAGCGCCGACAGTCATGCGGCCATCGCGCAATTTCTTTCGCACTGGTTCGTCAAGCTCATTCTGCTCGGGCTGTTCTGGGCGCTGATGCATCACCTCGTCGCCGGTGTGCGGCATTTGTGGATGGATGCGTTCCATGCCGTGAGCAAGGCGCAGGGCTTGCAACTGGCCCTCATTACCTTCTCGGTGTCATTGGGCCTGACCGCGCTATTCGGCCTCAAGCTGCTGGGGGTGTACTGACATGGCTGCCGACAAGATTGGAAACAAGCGCCTGGTCGTCGGCGCGCACTACGGCCTGCGTGACTGGATGGCGCAGCGCGTCACTGCCGCCGTCATCGCGGTGTTCACCCTGGTGCTGCTGGTCTATTTCCTTGCGCCCGGCCCGCTGAGCTACGACCGCTGGCACGGCCTGTTCGCGCAGCAGTGGATGAAGCTCCTGACTTTCGTGACCGTGCTGGCGCTGATCTATCACGTCTGGGTGGGCATGCGCGACATCTGGATGGATTACGTCAAACCGGTGAGCGTGCGACTGCTGCTGCAGATCGGCACCATTCTGTGGCTATTGGCTTGCGCGGGCTGGGCCCTGCAAGTGTTGTGGAGAGCGTAAATGCAGGTCAGCAACCGAAAATTCGATGTAGTGGTGGTGGGGGCAGGCGGCTCCGGGATGCGCTGCGCCCTGCAACTGGCACGCGCCGGGCTGGACGTCGCGGTGCTCTCCAAGGTGTTCCCGACGCGCTCGCACACGGTGGCGGCGCAGGGCGGGGTGGCCGCCTCCCTGGGCAATATGAGCGAGGACGACTGGTACTGGCACATGTTCGATACCGTCAAGGGCTCGGACTATCTGGGTGACCAGGACGCCATCGAGTTCATGTGCCGCGAGGCGCCCAATGCGGTGTATGAGCTCGAACATTTCGGCATGCCCTTCGACCGCAACCCCGACGGCACCATTTATCAACGACCGTTTGGCGGCCATACCGCCAACTTCGGCGAGAAGGCCGTGCAGCGCGCCTGCGCCTCGGCCGACCGCACCGGTCATGCCATGCTGCACACGCTCTATCAGCAGAACGTGGAGGCCCGCACCCATTTCTTCGTGGAATGGATGGCGCTCGATCTGATTCGCGATGCCGAGGGCGACGTTCTCGGGGTGGTCGCGCTCGAAATGGAAACGGGCGACGTGACGATTTTCGAGGGCAAGGCCACGGTGCTGGCCACCGGCGGAGCAGGGCGCATCTTCGCCGCGTCGACCAATGCCTTCATCAACACCGGAGACGGCCTGGGCATGGCCGCGAGGGCGGGCCTTCCGCTGCAGGACATGGAGTTCTGGCAGTTCCATCCCACCGGCGTGGCCGGTGCCGGCGTGCTGATCACCGAGGGCGTTCGCGGCGAGGGAGGCATTCTGCTCAACGCCAATGGCGAGCGCTTCATGGAGCGTTACGCCCCGACCTACAAAGACCTGGCGCCGCGCGATTTTGTCTCGCGCTCGATGGATCAGGAGATCAAGGAGGGGCGTGGCGCCGGGCCGCGCAAGGATCATGTGCTGCTCAAGCTCGATCACCTGGGCGCCGAAACCATCATGAAGCGGCTGCCCTCCATCCGCGAAATCGCCATCCGCTTCGCCAACGTCGATCCGATCAAGGAGCCCATTCCCGTGGTGCCCACGATTCACTACCAGATGGGCGGCATCCCGGCGAACATCCATAGCCAGGTGGTCATGCCGCAGGGCGACGATCCCGCCGCCGTGGTGGGCGGGCTCTACGCCATTGGCGAATGCTCTTGCGTGAGCGTGCACGGCGCCAACCGCCTGGGCACCAACTCTCTGCTCGACCTGCTGGTGTTTGGCCGCTCGGCGGGCAACCATATCGTGAACAGCGGCATTCATCAGCGCAGCCACAAACCCCTGCCCAAGGACGCTGCCGACCGCTCGCTGGCGCGCCTTGCCCAGCTCGACGCCTCCAAGAGCGGGGACGGCAGCCATGTGGTGGCCGACGCCATCCGCGCGGCGATGCAGACGCATTGCGGCGTGTTCCGCACCGAAAAGCTCATGGCCGAGGGCGTGCAGGCTATTGCCGATATTGCGGGGCAGGTTGACCGTATCCATTTGAAAGACAAATCCAAGGTATTCAACACCGCGCGGATCGAGGCGTTGGAGGTCGACAACCTGATCGAAGTCGCCAAGGCCACCATGGTCTCGGCCGAAGCCCGCCAGGAAAGCCGTGGCGCGCACTATCACAACGATCACACCGAGCGCGATGACCAAGACTGGCTCAAGCACACCCTGTGGTGGCGCGAGGGCAGCCGCCTGAGCTACAAGCCGGTGAAGCTCAAGCCGCTGACCGTCGAGTCCTTCAAGCCCAAGGCCCGCACTTTCTGATGGATCAACAGCCTGCGCACGGCGGGCAAGAGGAGCGCACATGAACGACACGCGCAAGATGAAGTTTTCGATCTACCGCTACGACCCGGATAAAGACGCCAAGCCCTATATGCAGGACTATGAGGTGACGTTGCAGCACACCGACAAGATGCTGCTCGACGCCATCCAGCGCATCAAGTGGGAACTCGACGACTCCCTCTCCATCCGCCGTTCCTGCCGCGAAGGCGTGTGCGGATCGGATGCGATGAACATCAACGGCAAGAACGGTCTGGCCTGCATCACCAACCTGCTCACCCTCAAGGAGCCGGTGGTGCTCAAGCCCTTGCCCGGCCTGCCCGTCATCCGCGACCTGATCGTGGACATGACCCAGTTCTTCAACCAGTACCACTCGATCAAGCCTTATCTGGTCAACAACACCCCGCCGCCGGAAAAAGAGCGCCTGCAAAGTCCCGCCGAGCGCGAAGAGCTCAACGGCCTTTACGAGTGCATTCTTTGCGCGAGTTGCAGCACCAGTTGCCCGAGTTTCTGGTGGAACCCCGACAAATTTGTCGGTCCCGCAGGTCTTTTGCAGGCCTATCGATTCATCGCTGACAGCCGCGACGAAGCCACCGGCGAGCGCCTCGACAATCTCGAAGACCCCTACCGCCTGTTCCGCTGCCACACCATCATGAACTGCGTCGACGTATGCCCGAAAGAGCTGAACCCGACGATGGCGATCAGCAAGATCAAGGAGATGATGGTGCGCCGCGCTGTCTGAGCCTGCCATGCTGCAAGCGAATACCCCTGCAGACGCCGCCGACCTGTCCCGGCTGCGCTGGCGTGCGCGACGCGGCATGCTGGAGAACGATCTGATTTTGCAGCGCTATTTTGCCCAACGCGAAACGCCGCTCAGCAGCGAAGAGGTGGCGGCGCTTAACGCCCTGCTCGCCCTGGACGACAACACGCTCTTTGATCTTTTCATGCGCAAAACACCGCTCCCGGAAGATCTGGATTCGCCGCAGGTCCGGGACTTGCTTGACACCTTGCAGCGCTTGTGAGCCCGGCCCGTTCGTGGCTCGCGTCATTCCGTCCCCGGAGTACGGCTCCGGGAGCCCCACTACACAGTCCCCGGAGAATTGAAAATGACTCAAACAAGTGACAAAGCCACCCTGTCGTTCAGCGATGGCTCGCCCAGCATCGATCTACCGATCCACAAGGGCACCATCGGTCCGGACGTGATCGACATCCGCAAGCTCTACGGCCAGACCGGCAAGTTCACCTACGACCCCGGCTTTCTGTCCACCGCCTCCTGCAGTTCGGCCATCACCTATATCGACGGCGACAAGGGTGAACTGCTCTACCGCGGCTACCCCATCGACCAGATCGCCGTGCAGTGCGATTACATGGAAACCTGCTACCTCATTCTCTACGGAGAACTGCCCAACGAGACGCAGAAAGCCGACTTCAAGAAACGCATCACTCAGCACACCATGGTGAACGAGCAGATGCAGTTCTTCCTGCGCGGATTCCGCCGCGACGCCCACCCCATGGCCGTGCTCACCGGGCTGGTCGGCGCCATGTCGGCGTTCTACCCAGACTCGATCAATGTCAACGACCCCGAGCAACGCGACATCTCGGCCATCCGCCTCATCGCCAAGATGCCCACCCTGGTGGCCATGGCCTACAAGTACAACCAGGGTCAGCCCTATATGTACCCGCAGAACAAGCTGAGCTACGCGGCCAATTTCATGCGCATGATGTGGGCAACGCCCTGCGAAGACTACGAGCCCAACCCGGTGATCGAGCGCGCGCTCGACCGCATTTTCATCCTGCACGCCGATCACGAGCAGAACGCTTCCACCTCCACCGTGCGGCTGTGCGCCTCCAGCGGCACCAACCCCTTCGCGGCCATCGCTGCCGGCGTGGCCTGCCTGTGGGGCCCGGCGCACGGCGGCGCCAACGAAGCCTGCCTGAACATGCTCGACGACATTCAGGCCAAGGGCGGCGTGGCCAAGATCGGCGAGTTCATCAGCGAAGTCAAAGACAAGAATTCCTCGGTGCGGCTGATGGGCTTCGGCCACCGCGTTTACAAAAACTACGACCCGCGCGCCAAGCTCATGCGCGAGACCTGCCACGAAGTGCTCGACGCCCTGGGCCTGCACAACGATCCGCTGTTCAAGCTGGCGATGACGCTTGAAAAGATTGCGCTGGAAGACGACTATTTCATTGAGCGCAAGCTCTATCCCAACGTCGACTTCTATTCGGGCATCGTGCAGAAGGCCATCGGCGTGCCGGTGTCGCTGTTCACCGCCAACTTCGCGCTGGCGCGCACCGTGGGCTGGATCGCGCAGCTTAACGAAATGCTCACCGATCCCGAGTACAAGATCGGTCGTCCGCGTCAACTGTTCACCGGTTCGGTGCGCCGTGACGTCAAGCCCATCGCCGAACGGGGTTGAACGGGGGTTGAACGATCACGACACCTCCATCGATCTGTCAAGACCGCGCACTGCGCGGTCTTTTTTTCGACGGTCTCGGCCATCACGCCGTCGTGATCGGCAACAGCATCACCAGCTTGTAGTCCGGGTGGAGCGCCGCGCGCAGCGTCAGCTGCTCATAGACCAGGCGGCCGTGGCGGGGATGGAGAAAGCCCCTCTCGCCACCTTCGCGCTCCTGCACATCGCTGAGTTTCCAGAGGGCGTCGAATTCGGGGCTGCGTGCGCTCAACTCCTCGATCAATGCGCGCAGGGGCGGCGAGTGCAGGCGACCGCCGCAATCCGCCCGGAATTCCGCAACCAGGCGCTTGGACCGAACGGGCCAGTTCTCGATCAGCCCCCGGGCTTGGGGGTTGAAGAACAGAAAGCGAAACAGATTCGGGGGCTTTGCCGAGTCGGCCTCGGCGCTGTCGGCCTGCCAGTCGAGAAACAGATCGGCCGCGGGGGCATTGCCGGCCACCACGTCCCAGCGCTGATTCAGCACATAGGCCGGATGCCCCATCGCTTGCACACTGCGCAGCACGACATCAACCGCCTTGGGAGGCGCCGTGGGTTCACTCGGGTCGCGCCGTCGGGCCAGTTCGAAGAGGTAGGCCCGTTCGGCCGCACTGAGTTGCAGCGCCTGTGCCAGTCGCTCCAGCGTCTTGGCCGAGGCCGCGACAGAGCGGCCTTGTTCCAGCCAGGTGATCCAGGTGGCGCTGACGCCGCAGAGTGAGGCGAGCTCTTCGCGGCGCAATCCGGGCGCTCGCCGCCGCCCCGTCGCAGGCAGACCCGCGGCGGCAGGCGACAGACGATTGCGGTGCAGACGGATGAACTCGCCCAGAAGGCGATTGCCCTGAGCGGGATTTCCAGAGCGGGTGGCTGAGAGCGGCGGCATAGTGGCTTTCACGAAGGCGGGCCCCAGAACCTTTTCAAACGCTAGGCTGGTGGCTTCTTATACCAGGATATTTTGTCATCTTGTACCAGGAAAAATGCCGGGCTATCTTTGCCCCATCGTCTTTGCAAGGCTTTGGAGCACCCCATGAAACAGCATGCTTTGGCCGCCCATCAGTTCGGCGCCACCGCCGCCGCCTACCTCACCAGCACCGTGCATGCGCAGGGGCAAGACCTGCAGCGCCTTGCCGCGATGGTGCAGAAGGAGCACCGCTGCCGGGCACTCGATCTCGGTTGCGGGGCCGGACACGCCAGCTTCGCCCTGGCGGCCGCGGGCGCGCAGGTCACCGCCTTGGATCTGTCGCCCGCGATGCTCGCCATCGTGGCGCAAGAGGCGGCAACTCGCGGCCTGCACGATCTGCAGACTTGCCAGGGTCCGGCCGAAAAACTGCCTTTCGCCGATGCCAGCTTCGATCTGGTGGTCACCCGCTTTTCAGCGCATCACTGGCCCGATGTGCCTGCCGCATTGCGCGAAATGCGCCGGGTTATCAAGCCGCAGGGCGCGCTGGTCATCATCGACGTCGTGGCCCTGGAGTCGCCGCTGTGCGACACCCTGCTGCAGACGGTGGAGATATTGCGCGACGCCTCGCATGTGCGCGATTACCGCGCTTCCGAGTGGAGCGCCATGCTGCAGCAGGCCGGCTTTGCCGCGCCCGTCGCGGACGGCTGGAGTCTGACCATGGAATTCGCCTCGTGGGTCGCGCGCATGCGCACCCCGGAGCTGCGCGTGCAGGCCATCCGCGACGTGTGGGCGCAGGCGCCGCAGGAGGCGCGCGAGGCGATGCGCGTTCAGCCCGATGGATCGTTCGATCTGTCGGTGGCGTGGCTGCAAACCCAGCCGAGCACGGCGTGAAGCGCGCCAACTAAAATCAACCTTTCATGACAAGTCTTGCGCGCGCCGCGAACAAGACGCAGGAGAAACCGATGGGCCGAACGCTGTACGACAAATTGTGGGACGAGCATGTGGTGCGCACCGAAAGCGACGGCACCGCGCTGCTTTACATCGACCGCCATCTGGTGCATGAAGTCACCAGCCCGCAGGCCTTTGAAGGGCTACAGCTCGCGGGCCGCAAAGTCTGGCGGGTGAGTGCGAATCTGGCCGTGGCCGATCACAATGTGCCCACGACCGATCGCGCCGGGGGCATTGCCGACCCGATTTCGCGTTTGCAGGTCGATACGCTCGACGCCAACTGCGCCGCCAATGGCATCACCGAGTTCCGCATGAACGACCGCCGCCAGGGCATCGTGCATGTCATCGGCCCGGAGCAGGGCGCTACCCTGCCGGGCATGACGGTGGTCTGCGGAGATTCGCACACCAGCACCCACGGCGCTTTCGGCGCGCTGGCCTTTGGCATCGGCACCAGTGAAGTCGAGCATGTGCTGGCCACGCAAACCCTGCTCGCGCCCAAGATGAAGAACATGCTGGTGCGCATGGACGGGCCGCTGCCTGTGGGGTGCCGCGCCAAAGACATCGCGCTGGCCGTCATTGGCAAGATTGGTACCGCCGGGGGCACCGGCTACACCATCGAGTTCGGCGGCAGCACCATCGCCGCGCTCAGCATGGAAGGCCGCATGACTCTGTGCAATATGGCGATCGAGGCGGGTGCGCGCGCCGGGCTGGTGGCCGTGGACGACACGACGATCAACTATGTGCGCGGCCGCCCCTTCGCGCCCACAGGCGTGGCTTGGGACATGGCGGTGCAGTACTGGCGCGGCCTGCATTCCGACGCCGACGCGAAGTTCGACCGCGTGGTCGCGCTCGACGCGCGCGAACTGGTGCCGCAAGTCACCTGGGGCACTTCGCCCGAAATGGTGCTGCCCATCGACGCCCGCGTGCCCGATCCCGACAAAGAAAAAGATGCCAACAAACGCTCGGCGATGGAGCGTGCACTGACCTATATGGGCCTGGAGCCGAACAAGGCCATTGCCGATATCCGCATCGACAAGGTCTTCATCGGCTCCTGCACCAACTCGCGCATCGAAGACCTGCGCGACGCGGCGCAGGTGGTGGCCGGACGGCATATTGCGGCGAATGTGCGGCAGGCGCTCGTGGTGCCGGGCTCGGGGTTGGTGAAGGCGCAGGCCGAAGCCGAAGGGCTGGACAAGATTTTCAGGGCCGCCGGTTTTGAATGGCGCGAGCCCGGCTGCTCCATGTGTCTGGCGATGAACGCCGACCGTCTGGAGCCGGGTGAGCGCTGCGCCTCCACCTCCAATCGCAACTTCGAAGGTCGGCAGGGGGCGGGCGGGCGAACCCATCTGGTCAGCCCGGCCATGGCCGCGGCCGCCGCCGTGGCCGGGCATTTTGTCGATGTGCGCAAGCTGTCATGATTTGCCCCACTTTTTTCAGGAGATCGAAATGAAACCTCTGCTGTCCCTTCTTCTGCTCGCCGCCGCGCTGCTGTCGCTGACCGCCTGCAATACCGTGGCCGGTGTGGGCCAGGATCTCAAGGCAGGTGGCCAGGCCATCACCAACGCGGCTGACAAGTCGAAATAACACCCGAACACCGCGGCAACGCGGCAACGCGGCAACGCGGAAGGACACCATGGAAAAATTCGTCGTCCACAAGGGACTGGTCGCGCCGATGGATCGCGACAATGTCGATACCGACGCCATCATCCCCAAGCAGTTCCTGAAGTCGATCCGTCGCAGCGGCTTCGGCCCGAATCTGTTTGACGAGTGGCGTTATCTCGATCATGGCGAGCCGGGGCAAGACCCCGCCTCGCGCAAGCCCAATCCCGACTTCGCGCTCAACCAGCCCCGCTATGCGGGGGCGAGCATTCTGCTGGCGCGCGACAACTTCGGTTGTGGCTCGTCTCGCGAACATGCGCCCTGGGCGCTGCAGCAATATGGCTTTCGCGCGCTGATCGCCAGCAGCTACGCCGACATCTTCTACAACAACTGCTTCAAGAACGGCGTGCTGCCGATTGTGTTGTCGAAGGCGCAGGTGGCCCGGCTGTTCGACGAACTCTATGGTTTCGTCGGCTACACGCTGACCATCGATCTGCCGCGGCAGGTGGTGGTCAAGCCCGATGGCAGCGAGATGGCCTTCGAGGTGGGCGACTTCCGCAAGCACTGTCTGATCAACGGGCTCGACGACATCGGCCTCACCCTCGGCCATGCCCAGGACATTCGTGCCTTTGAAGCCGAGCGCCTGGTCCGCATGCCCTGGCTCGACAACCGCATCCTTTAACGCAAGCTCCCACTTATGAAAATCGCCGTATTGCCCGGAGACGGAATCGGGCCTGAAATCATTGCCGAAGCCGTCAAGGTGCTCCAGCGCGTTGCGCAAGACGGTTTCGACTTCACCTTCGAATTTGCCGACGTTGGCGGCGCGGCCTATGCCGCCAGCGGCCATCCCTTGCCCGAGGCCACTCTGAATCTGGCCAAGTCGGCCGACGCGGTGCTGTTCGGCGCGGTGGGCGACTGGAAGTACGACACTCTGGAGCGGCACCTGCGCCCCGAGCAGGCCATTCTGGGCTTGCGCAAAAACCTCGGTCTGTTCGCCAATCTGCGTCCGGCCATTCTGTACGCCGAACTGGCCGATGCCTCCAGCCTGAAGCCCGAAGTGGTGTCGGGACTGGACATTCTCATCGTGCGCGAATTGACGGGCGACATCTACTTCGGTCAGCCGCGCGGACGGCGCACCGCGCCCGACGGCGCCTTCGCCGGCCAGCCCGAAGCCTTCGACACCATGCGCTACAGCCGCCCGGAAATCGAACGTATTGCGCATGTGGCGTTCAAGGCGGCGCAGGGCCGCAACAAGCGCCTGACCAGCGTGGACAAGGCCAATGTGCTGGAGACCTTCCAGTTCTGGAAAGACATCGTCACCGAAGTTGGCCAGCAGTACCCTGACGTGCAGCTCGACCATATGTATGTGGACAACGCCGCGATGCAGCTCGTCAAGGCGCCGAAAAAATTCGACGTCATCGTCACCGGCAATATGTTCGGCGACATCCTCAGCGACGAGGCCTCGATGCTCACCGGCTCCATCGGCATGCTGCCGTCGGCGTCGTTGAACGAAAAGGGACAGGGCTTGTATGAACCGAGCCACGGCAGCGCGCCGGACATCGCCGGTCAGGGTATCGCCAATCCGCTGGCGACGATCCTGAGCGCGGCCATGATGTTGCGGCATTCCCTGGGGCTGGCCGAGCAGGCCGACCGCATCGAGGCCGCCGTGCAGAAGGCGCTCGCGCAGGGCTTGCGCACACCGGACATTCACGCACCGGGTACGCAAAAAGTCAGCACCGCGCAAATGGGCGACGCGGTGGTCGCCGCGCTGGGTTGAGCGCGAAGATTCAAAACAACACACAACGGAACGGATGATGGCAACGACTTTGGTGGGTTTGGTGGGATGGCGCGGCATGGTGGGCTCGGTGCTGATGCAACGCATGCGCGAAGAGGGTGATTTCGACCTGATCGAACCGCTGTTCTTCAGCACCAGCAACGCGGGCGGCAAGGCTCCGGTGGAAGCGAAGAGCGAAACCACGCTGCAGGACGCACACGATCTGGAGCAGCTTCGCCGCTGCGACATCATCCTCACCGCGCAGGGGGGCGACTACACCACGGCGGTGTTCGACAAGCTGCGCGCCTCCGGCTGGAAAGGGCACTGGATCGACGCCGCCTCAACCCTGCGCATGCGCGACGACTGCATCATCATTCTCGACCCGGTGAACCGTCCCGTCATCGATGCGGCCCTGGCGAAGGGCGGCGCCAACTGGATCGGCGGCAACTGCACCGTGAGCTGCATGCTCATGGGCGTGGGTGCGCTCTACAAGGCGGGCCTGGTGGAGTGGATGACCAGCATGACCTATCAGGCGGCCTCGGGCGGCGGCGCGCAGCACATGCGCGAACTGCTCACGCAGTTCGGCACGCTCAACGGTTCGGTCCGGGCGCTGCTGGACGACCCGGCTTCGGCCATTCTGGCCATCGACCGCGATGTGCTGGCTCAGCAAAAGGCGCTCGACGCAGCACAGACTCAGCACTTCGGCGTGCCCTTGGCCGGCAGCCTGATTCCCTGGATCGACAAGGATCTGGGCAATGGCGTGTCGCGCGAAGAGTGGAAGGGCGGCGCCGAGACCAACAAGATCCTCGGGCAAGGCGCGGGATTCGGCGCGACGGCCATCCCGGTTGATGGTTTTTGCGTGCGCGTCGGCGCCATGCGCTGCCACAGTCAGGCGCTGACTTGCAAGCTCAAGCAAGACGTGCCGCTCGACGAAATCGAAGGCATGATCGCGGCCGATAACGACTGGGTTCAGGTCGTACCCAACGAGCGCGAAGCCACCCTGCAGCAACTCACCCCGGTGGCGGTGACCGGCACCATGCAGATCCCGGTGGGCCGCCTGCGCAAGCTGGCCATGGGGCCAGACTATCTGGGCGCGTTCACCGTGGGCGACCAGTTGTTGTGGGGCGCGGCCGAGCCGCTGCGTCGCATGCTGCGCATCTTGCTTGAGCGTCATTGACTGCCGGGTTTCCACGGCAAGTCAGCCGAAATCGCCGGAATGCCACAGTTGCCGGGCTTGAGCCCGCCTGACTTGGCGCATCAACTTGTCAGCCTAATTTGTTGATGATATGGTGAAATTTGACGCAATTTACTTCTGCAGCCGCAGAGGAAATGCGCACTCGACATGATCAAAAATTGGGGGGCAGCCGACATGCTGCGACAGAACACTCGACGTCTGGCCCTGGCAATTGCCTTGGGCGCAACTGCTGGTCAGGCCTATGCATTCGGCCTTGGGGGTATCAAGGTGCAATCCGCCTTGGGCCAGCCCCTGAGGGCGGAAATCGACATTACCCAGATCAGCGCTGACGAGGCGTCTTCGCTGCAGGTGGGTGTTGCTCCGCCCGATGCGTTTCAGGCCGCCAAGCTGCATTACAGCAGTGCGCTGTCGGGCGTGCGGATCAAGCTCGAACGCAGTCCGGAAGGGCGCGCCTATCTGCGCGTCACGTCCAACAGCCCGATCAACGAACCCTTTCTCGATCTGCTGATCCGTGCGCAATGGGCCAATGGCCAGTTGAGCCGCGACTACACCCTGCTGCTCGATCCGCCCAATTTCCAGAGCACTCCCACACCGACTCAGGTGCCGGTGCAGACTGCCGCACCGTCACCCGCGCC
>NZ_JBYCKI010000077.1:0-2506 GCF_057473305.1 Thiomonas sp. TH-17 | reverse complement strand
CGCCACCGCAGCCTCGGCTACAGGAACATCCTGTGGCGGGAGGTTGGATGCGCTTTGCGGAAGATCAGCGTGGTGCATTTGCGTCAATCGGGGTCACAAACCGGCATCTGAGTTAAGCCATGACGGGTCTATATGAGTGAGCGATTATAGGTGCGACAGAATGACGCATCGAAATTCAAGGCATCAGTTGATCTGATTTTGCGTGAGATCAAGATGGACGCGTTACATTTTGATCCATCTATGTAACCGTCATCCACCGCGACGATTTGCCGCAGTTTTAGCCCCGATGGGTACGGGTCGGCAATCCGGGTTGACGCGCAGTGTTGCGCAATTGCTCGACGCCGAAAGTGGCCTCTCCAGCCCGTGCCCGCTCGGTGCGCGGGCGAAAAGCGTGCCCATAGACCAGTTCGAAAGACAGGGTGATGCGACCATCCGCCTGCGCTGTGGCGTTCAGGGCGTCGGCCAAAGCCTGCCAGGCCCGTGGCGTGCGCAGGCCTCGCGTATGCGCGGCGTGAGGCACGGCGCCGAGTGCGCGCAGCTCAATCAGCGCCGCCTGCGCCGACGGCCAGGTCATTCGCACCATCTCCATATCCATCACCGGGTCGGCAAAACCGGCCTGCACCAGTTCGTCGCCCAGGTCGTGCATGTCGGTGAATGCCATGGGCCGCGAGGAATGGCCGAGGGTGCGGCATACCTCACCAAGTTCCTTGAGCGTGTCGGGCCCGAAGGTGGTGAAAAACAGCGCCCCTTCGGGCTGGAGCTGCCGCCGCCAAGCTTCGAGCACCCGCATGCGGTCATGGTGCCAATCGAGATAGAGGTTGGACCACAACACGTCGGCCTGCGCGGGATATTCGGGATCTGCCGCATCCACCGCCTGCACCTGCACCCGGTTGGGCCGCCCGAACCAGCGCGCCAGACCCGCACGAGCAAACCGCTTCGAGGCCAGTTGCGCCAGCAGGGGCGAGGGCTCGTAGCCCAGAATCAACGCGGCGGGATACTGCTTTTGCAGCAAGTCGAGCCCATCGCCCCAGGCACAGCCCGCGTCGAGCACGCGCTGCGCCTGCGCCCGCAGCAAGGGCAGGCGTTCGGCCATGCGGCGTGCGGCTTCCAGCCAGATATAGGGTGCAGGCCAGCGCGCCAGGCGATCACGCGCGCAGGCCGCAGCCGCCAGCCAGCGGGCCTGTTGTTGTGCGGCAAGGAATTGATCGGGGCGATCCATCAGCTCATTCAAAGGACTGCAGCGAAGGCGGCGACACCGCTGGCGCGGGCGATATAGTGCAGCGATGTCCGCACTTGAGCGCCCTATTTTGCCTGCCTCGCGCTGGTCTGCGCTCTGGCCCGGCCGCTGCGCCCATTGCGACGCCCGCAGCAGTCAGCCGCTGTGCGACGACTGCCTGCATGAAGACCTGCCCCTGCGTCCACGCTGCCCGCGCTGCGCGGTGGCGGTGGCGCAAGAGGGGCAGGTCTGCGGCCAATGTCTGCTGCATCCGCCGCGGTGGGCGGGCGCCTTGGCTCTGGGCGACTATCGATTTCCCAACGATCAGTTCATTCTGCGCATGAAATTCGGCGCAGAGCCCGCGCTGGGTCGCTGGTTTGGCGACCTGCTCGGTGCGCGCTGGGCGCAAGCCGACTTGCCACTGCCCGATCACATTCTGCCCATACCGCTTTCGCGCGAGCGCCTGCTGGAGCGCGGCTTCAACCCCGCGTGGGAAATGGCGCGGCGCATGGCCGCCGCACTGAACCGCCCTGGCGATGCCTACGCGCTGCAGCGGCTGCGGCATAGCGCCGCGCAAAGCAGCCTGCCGCTGGACGCGCGCAGCCGCAACATCCGCGGCGCATACGCCTGCGACACCCGCTGGGACGGCCAGACCCTGCTGCTGGTGGACGACGTGATGACCTCCGGCGCCACGCTGCATGAAGCCACCCGGGTGCTGCTGCGCCAGGGCGCCGCAGCGGTCTGGGTCGCCATCGCCTTGCGCACTCCACGCGATTCCACCCCTTGATTTCCACCTCCTGATCTTCCGCTGATTTTCCGCATTTCGACCCATGTTCCACATCGTTCTTGTCGAGCCCGAAATTCCGCCCAACACCGGCAACGTCATCCGCCTGTGTGCCAATACCGGCTGCACCCTGCATCTGGTTGAGCCGCTGGGTTTTTCGCTGGATGACAAACAACTTCGCCGCGCCGGGCTCGACTATCACGAATACGCCACGCTGCAAACGCACGCCAGTTGGGACGCGTTGATGCAAACGCTGCAACCGCGCCCCGAGCGCCTGTTCGCCTTCACCACGCGCGGCAGTCGGCTGATCGGCTCCGTGCGCTTCGAGCCGGGCGATTGTTTCGTCTTCGGTGCCGAAACCCGCGGCCTGTCCGATGCGGTGCGCGAGCAATTCGCCCCGACGCAACGACTGCGACTGCCCATGCGCGAAGGCCAGCGCAGCCTCAACCTGTCGAACTCGGTGGCTGTCGCCGTGTTCGAAGCCTGGCGGCAGAACGACTATTGCG
>NZ_JBYCKI010000076.1:0-1307 GCF_057473305.1 Thiomonas sp. TH-17 | reverse complement strand
GGCTTCGAAATCGGGTCTCACGGCGTCAGTCACCGCATGCTGTCGAAGCTGTCACAGCACGAACTGCAGGGTGAATTGACCGAGTCGAAAGCTGCACTGGAAAAGGAACTCGGCGTTGAAGCGAACCTGATGGCCTACCCGGTAGGTAGCGAGCGGGCGTTCGACGAGCGCGTCATCGCGGCCACGGCGGCTGCGGGCTATTTGCTCGCGTGCGCCTACATCAGCGGCGTCAATCGCAACCCTCTCGAGAACAAGTATGCCTTGCGTCGCCTGCCTGTCGAACGCGAGATGGGGCTGGGCTGGTTCGCGTCCATGCTGACGTTCCCTGGATTGATGAGTTACCCGACCATTGCCGCCGCATCGGCGTCAGGGCGCACTTAAGCATGTTTCCTCTGATTCTGCTGTACGTGGCTCTGACCATCATTCGGCCGCAGGGCTACATGGCGTCACTGGCCAATGTGCCCATGCTGATCGTCGTGCAGCTTGCCGCGTTCCTGAGTTGGATGGGATCTCGCGCCAAGACTTTCGATGCGCCGCAGTTCGTGCTTCTGCCATTGTTCTTGCTGGCGATGATGGCCTCCGAGGTTGCCACCGGCTGGTTTGGCGGGGCGCTCGAGCAGCTCCGCCAATTCGGCCCTGCGGTCATCGCCTTCGTGGTTCTCGCGGCCGCTGCGTCTGTCAGTCGAGGGCGCGTAAAGGTGACCTTCGCCGTGTTCACGCTTTGCACGACGGTCCTCGCCCTGCATGGCATTGACCAGGCCCACTACGGCGTGGGCTGGACTGGCAGGACTCTGGATCATGAAGGGCGCATCACCTACGTTGGCATCTTCGACGATCCCAACGACCTCGGGCTGCTGTTTGTCACCGTCTTGCCCATGGCGTTCTATCTCAGCGGTGGCGGCGGTCTGCTCAGGCGACTGTTCTGGCTCGCCGCTGCCGGCCTGATCCTCTATGGCATTTATCTGACGGACTCCCGCGGCACCATGCTGGCGGTTGCGGTCGTGCTTACCGTTTATCTGTGGTTGACGCGCGGCAAGCTGACGGCGCTGGTCTTTGGTGGCGCAGGACTTATCGCCATGCGGATGATCAAGACGCGGTTTCAGGATCTCGCAGCCAGCGGCTCGTCGGCATTGGGTCGAATCGATGCATGGTATGCCGGGCTGCATATGTTCCTGTCCCACCCTCTGCTTGGCGTCGGTGTGGGCAATTTCACCGACTACAACTATCTCACTGCACACAATTCACTGGTGCTCGTGCTGGCGGAGACCGGCTTCATCGGGTACACCCTCTGGCTGGCCTTCGTCGGC
>NZ_JBYCKI010000075.1:0-25386 GCF_057473305.1 Thiomonas sp. TH-17 | reverse complement strand
GCCCACGCGCGGGCTGCCCGCGGCCTGTACCGCGCTCATGCACCCTTACGCAGCAGGGCGGCGTATTGGCGGCGCAGCTTGTCGACCTTCGGCGCAATCACCGCGGCGCAGTAGCCCTGATAAGGATGGTGCGTGAAATAGTCTTGATGTTCGGGCTCGGCGGGGCTGTAGTTCGCTTCCGGCGCGATCTCGGTCACGATGGGGTCGGTGAAAAGCGCCTGATCGCGCAGACGCTGCATATAGGTGCGCACTGCGGCGAGCTGGGCTGCGTCGTGGGTGTAGATGCCCGAGCGGTATTGCGTGCCGACATCATTGCCCTGCCGGTTCAAAGTGGTGGGGTCGTGCATGGCGAAAAATACGTCGAGCACCGTGTCCAGACTCAGCACGTCGGGGTCGAATTCCAGGCGGATCACTTCGGCATGGCCGGTCTGCCCCGTGCAGACCTCACGGTAACTGGGGCGCAGCGCCGTGCCATTGCTGTAGCCGCACTCCACGCGCAGCACACCGCGCAGGGGACGGTAAGCGGCGTCGAGGCACCAGAAACAACCGCCAGCGAGGGTGATGCGCTGGGGCAATGCGGGCAGATTGAAGTCGGTCATGGGGCGAGAGTCGTGAGTGCGGCAATTTGCCGCGGTCTGGGGATTGTCGGAGGCTGACAAAATGCACGCCTTTTCTGTGGCGATTTTCGCTGACAATCCGCTGAGACGTTGTGCGGTTGTAAATATAGGGAGTTACTTGATGAAGAGTCTCAATTTGACACGTCGCCAGGCACTGGTGATGACTTCTGCCCTGCTGATGTGTGCCGCCGCTCCGGCCGCGCTGGCGCAACGCCCAGGGGATATCGAAGTGACACGAGCGCAGGCGCTGCCGTCGATTCCCGGTGCGCGCAATGGCGGCGGATTTCTGACTCTCGTCAACCACGGTAAGCGCGATGACAAGATCGTGGCCGCCGCCTCGCCCGTCTGCGGCCATGTTGAGCTGCACACCATGAGCATGGAAAACAACATCATGCGTATGCGCGAGGTCGGCGATATTCCGGTGCCCGCAGGCAAGACCCTGCGCATGCAGCCGGGCAGCGGCTATCACCTGATGTTCATGGACTTGAAAGCGCCGCTGAAAGTGGGTGAGAGGGTGCCGGTGACGGTGAAATTCGCCCACGGCGGGCAGATGGAGCTGCAACTCAAGGTCGAGCCTCGCGACAAGATTGCGGGCGATGCGCCCATGCCGGGCAAGGGAATGCAGGGCGGCATGCACTGATAAGCCCGCACACCCCTGAAAACAAAGCGGGCCGCAAACCTGGAGGAATGCGGCCCGGGGGTCCGACAGTCGGGTTTGCTGCCGCCTGTCAAGCTCATGCAGGGATGCATGATGGGGGTCTAACAACAAATCGGGTTCCACCCGATCTGTTTGCCGTAGCAGCTGCACTGCAACGACGAATTAAAGGTACGCCTCATGCGTTGTCTGCGTCAAGATGAAACATGACTGCGGCAAGGGGGTATGGTTGAACCACCCGAACAGCTTCTGCACAAGGCCTTGAATTCATTTCGTTTCATGTCGTAGTCGGGCGCGCCAGCAGGGCACCGATCAAGCCTTGCATGCGTATCTGCGCCTGGGTATCCGGCACGATGGCGCGGCCCCATTCGCGCTGAGTCTCGCCCGGCCACTTGTGGGTGGCGTCCAGCCCCATTTTTCCGCCCAGGCCCGACTGCGGCGAGGCGAAGTCCAGATAGTCGATCGGCGTGTTGTCTACCAGCAGCGTGTCGCGCACCGGGTCCATGCGGGTGGTGATGGCCCAGATCACGTCGTTCCAGTCGCGGATGTTCACATCGTCGTCAGTGATGATGATGAATTTGGTGTACAGAAACTGCCGCAGAAAGCCCCAGATGCCAAACATCACCCGCTTGGCGTGCCCGGCGTAGGCCTTGCGGATGGACACCACGGCGAGCCGGTAGCTGCAGCCCTCGGGCGGCAGATAGAAGTCCACGATCTCGGGGTATTGCTTCTGCAGGATGGGCACGAACACCTCGTTGAGCGCCACGCCCAGCACGGCGGGCTCGTCCGGCGGCTTGCCGGTGTAGGTGGAGTGGTAGATCGGCTGCTCGCGATGGGTGATGCGCTCGACCTCGAACACCGGAAACCAGTCCTGTTCGTTGTAATAGCCGGTGTGGTCGCCGAACGGGCCTTCGAGCGCGTGGAGATAGCCGTTTTTTTCCATCAGCGGCACGCCGGTTTCGCTCTCGCCCTTCCACCCGGCTGGTACGGGCGGCAGATGGCCTTCGAGCACGATTTCCGCCGAGGCGGGAACCTGTAGATCGAGCCCCACGCAGCGAGCCACCTCGGTGCGCGCCCCGCGCAGCAGGCCCGCGAACTGGTATTCGCTCAAGGTGTCGGGTACGGGCGTGACCGCGCCCAGCGTAGTGGCCGGATCGGCGCCCAGCGCAACGGCCACAGGGAAGGGCTGCCCAGGATTGGCCAACGCGAATTCCCTGAAATCGAGGGCGCCGCCTCGGTGGGCCAGCCAGCGCATGATGAGCTGGCGGCGGCCGATGCGCTGCTGGCGGTAGATGCCCAGATTTTGCCGCTTGCGGGGTTGCGGTACGTTTTGCGGGCCTCGCGTGATCACCAGTCCCCAGGTGAGCAGCGGCGCCACGTCGCCCGGCCAGCAGGTCTGCATCGGCAGGCGGTTCAGGTCGACGTCGCTGCCTTCCAGCACGACCTGCTGGCAGGCGGGGCGCGAAACGGCGCTCGGGCGCATGTCCCACACGGCTTTGACCAGATGCATCAATTCGCCCGCATCTTTCAAACCTTTCGGCGGTTCAGGCTCCTTCAGGCGGGCGAGCACTTCACCGATGCGGCGCAGCTCGCTCACGTCTTGCGCCCCCATACCCAGCGCCACACGCTGCGGCGTGCCGAACAGATTGCCCAGAACCGGCATGGTGTAGCCCGTCGGCTTTTCAAACAACACCGCCGGCCCACCCCCGCGAAGCAGGGCGTCGCAGACCACCGTCATGTCGAGATGCGGCGATACGGGCTCGGCCGTGCGTCGCAGCAGGGAAAGAGTCTCCAGTTGGGAGAGAAAGTCGCGCAGATCCCGGTATTTCATATAACCAATAGAAGTGAAAGAGAAGACCTTATGCGTTGACTGGGAATAACGACGTTCCTAAAATTCGATCCGTGTTTGCCCTAAGTGCCTGGACTCAGGCGGGCAACACACTCGCCCCGAAGCACGCCTTGCCGCGAACGACACAAAGATCGAACGCAGCAATCGATGCAGGCCTTTCTCAAAGGCTGCATCTTAGGCCGCCGGGCTCCCTTGGTGAGCCTGTGCTGTCGGATCTGTGCCCTTGGGAACTGGCGCTGGCTGTCCTCCGACACCGCGGCAATTCCGCTCAGACACAGGAGTGTTCCATGTTGAACGCCATGCAATCTTCCCTGCCGCGCGCACGTCGGCTGGCGGGAGGATTTTGGGAATTGACCCACCAGACTTTGATGATGGTGGGCTTGTTTGTGGTGGCCGGCGGTGCGTATCTGTACTTCCAGCCTCAAGCGATGACGACCCTGGACCACGGCCTCACGCAGTGGGTCATGGCGCGCAAGACGGCGTCTGACGAACTTCAGGCGCTGGCGCAAAAGCCGGCCGACGCCCTGCTGCCCGTGGCGCAGGCTGAGCCAACGCCGGGCAATGGCCTGCCGGTGCTCACGCCGCAACAGCGCACGGTCTCCAACTGGCTGGCGCGGCGCTACAGCATTGCACCTAATGCCATGGCGCAGCTCGTCAGCGCCGCCTGGACGGTCGGTCGCCAGCAAAGACTCGATCCTCTGCTCATTCTGGCGGTGATGGCGGTCGAGTCTTCGTTCAATCCTTATGCGGCCAGCGGCGTGGGCGCCACCGGCCTCATGCAAGTGATGGCCAACGTGCACCGCGACAAGTTCGCTCCCTTTGGCGGGCCGCAAGCCAGTATCGATCCGCTGGCCAATATGCGCGTGGGCGCACTGGTGCTCAAGGATGCCATCCAGCGCGGCGGTTCGGTGCGCGTGGGTTTGCGCTATTACGTTGGCGCCACAACCGAAGCAAGCGAGGGCGGCTACGCTAACAAGGTGTTGGCCGAGCAGGCGCAGCTCGAACGTGTAGCCGGCGTAGCGCCCAAGCAGGTCGCAGCGCCGATGACGGCCAGCGCGGGCCAGGTCGTGGCGCCGCATGCGGCGCCTGCTGCGGCCAAGGCGACCGTGGCCACCGAACCATCACGGATTGAACAAAAACACGCCTCTCTGACCTGAGCGCCGCGTTACCGTTACCATCTTTACCTGCACGACTGGCGATAGAGACCGGCAACACCCGCGGTCTCGAGGTGGGAAGAACCACCGGGGAGTGCTGGACTTTAAGCCGTTCGCCTGGGCCAGCGCCATCGCTGTCAATGATCTTCATCAGCCCAGGCTTGCGCACTTCCACAACTTGAAGGAAGCTGGCGCGGGCCGTTCAGACGGAAATTCGCCATGTTCGACCGCCGCATCACCATCGCCCAGACCGACCCCGAGCTCTGGGCCGCCATTCAGTCCGAAAACCAGCGCCAGCAAGACCACATCGAGCTGATCGCCTCGGAAAACTACACCTCGCCCGCCGTCATGCAGGCGCAGGGCTCGCAACTCACCAACAAGTACGCCGAGGGCTATCCCGGCAAGCGCTATTACGGCGGCTGCGAGTTCGTCGACATTGCCGAGCAACTGGCGATCGACCGCGTCAAGCAGCTCTTCGGCGCCGAGGCGGCCAATGTGCAGCCCAACTCAGGCTCGCAGGCCAATCAGGGCGTGTTCTTCGCCCTGCTGCAACCCGGCGACACCATCATGGGCATGAGCCTGGCCGAGGGCGGGCACCTGACCCACGGCATGGCGCTGAACATGAGCGGCAAGTGGTTCAAGGTAGTGAGCTACGGCCTGGACGCGCAGGAAGAGATCGATTACGACGCCATGGAGCGTCTGGCGCACGAGCACAAGCCAAAACTCATCATCGCCGGGGCCAGTGCTTATAGCCTGCGCATCGATTTCGAGCGCTTCGCCAAGGTGGCCAAGGCCGTGGGCGCCTACTTCATGGTGGACATGGCGCATTACGCCGGCCTGATCGCCGCGGGCGTCTACCCCAATCCCGTGCCTCATGCCGATGTGGTGACCACCACCACCCACAAGAGCCTGCGCGGCCCGCGCGGCGGCGTGATTCTGATGAAAGAGCAGCATGCCAAGGCCATCAACAGCGCGATCTTCCCCGGCATCCAGGGCGGCCCGCTGATGCATGTGATTGCGGGCAAGGCGGTGGCGTTCAAGGAGGCGCTCGCGCCTGACTTCAAGGCCTATCAGCAGCAGGTGCTGACGAATGCCCGCGTGCTGGCCGAAACGCTGACGCGACGCGGTCTGCGCATCGTCAGCGCACGCACCGAATCGCACGTCATGCTGGTGGATCTGCGTTCCAAGCGCATTACCGGCAAGGAGGCCGAGAAGGTGCTGGGCGAGGCGCATCTCACGGTCAACAAAAACGCCATCCCGAACGATCCCGAAAAGCCCTTTGTGACCTCGGGCATCCGCGTGGGCTCGCCAGCCATGACCACGCGCGGCTTCAAGGAGGCCGAGGCCGAGAAGACCGCCAACCTCATTGCCGACGTGCTCGACAACCCGCAAGACGCGGCCACGCTGGAGCGAGTGCGCGCCGAGGTGAAGAAGCTGACCGACGCGTTCCCGGTTTATTCCGCCTGATCGGTAGTAGGGCGCCCGAGGGCGGCGGCGGTGAGTGCCGACAGGCGCTCGCGCTGTCGCCCTTTTTCATCGAAGTTTTCCGCGGCCAGCCAGCGCTTGAAGGCACTCCTCAGTTGCGGCCATTCCCCGTCGATGATGCTGAACCACGCGGTGTCGCGGTTGCGGCCTTTGACCACGGCGGCTTGGCGGAATACCCCCTCGAAGCTGAATCCGAGCCGCTGCGCCGCCTCACGCGAGGCGGCGTTGAGCGCATTGCATTTCCATTCCAGTCGGCGGTAGCCCAGTGCAAAAGCCTGGTCCATCAGCAGGAACAGGGCTTCGGTTGCCGCGCGCTGACGTTGCAACAGCGGCGAGAAGTAGAGGTGGCCGATCTCGATGCTGCCAGCCGCCGGGGTGATGCGCAAATAGCTGGCCAGCCCGGTGGCGCGGCCAGTGCCTGAATCGACGATGGCAAAGAACTGCGGATCCTGGCCCAGGCAAGTGGCCTGCATCCAGGCCTGGTAGTCGAGCGCCGAGGCGAACGGGCCGTAGGGCAGATAGTTCCAGCCGTCGCCGCGGGCATCCAGGGTCTGCGCAGCGTAGAGGTCGGCGGCGTGGCGCTGCGGGTCGGCGGGTTCCAGCGTGCAGGTCGCGCCGATCAACGCGGCTCTCGCGGGTGGGGGCGGGGCGGCAAATCCGGGGACGGGCTGGCCGAGTGCGGTGGTGGATTGCGGGTGGGTTGGCATGGAGGCTGGTCGTTGTTTCTGAGGGGGCGGTCAGCCCAGGGTCATGAGTTGTGCGTTGCCGCCCGCTGCAGCGGTGTTGACGCTCAGGCTTTGTTCATGCACCAGGGCGGTGAGGTCCATCATCGCACCGTCTGCAAGCTGGGCTGGGCGCAGGCTTTCGATGCGCAGAATCAGGCCGTCGCGCTGCGCCAGTTGGTCTTGCAGGCGGGCCAGGGCGTCGGCGTCGCCCTCAAACAAGACCACGCTCAATTCGGGCAGGGTGTCGTGCCGGGCTGGGGGGCTGGAGCGCAGATGCGCTTTCACCGCGGGCGGCAGCGCATCCAGAAATGTGGCGAGCGGGCTGTCGGGGCTTGGCGCTTCAATGAGGGCGAGGTTGCCCGTGGCGAGCGTGGCGGCGATGTGATGCACCAGGCCCAGCACCGTTTGCGGTAGGCACCACACGCCGCCGCTACGGGGCAGGAGCCGGTAGCGGTTGGATTCTCCCGTCGGCCCAGGCAGGGTGTAGGCCGTGTTGATCGGGCTGTGGGCGAGATAGTGTTCGCACGCAGCCAGCGCGCGCGTCGTGTCCTCGTCATCCAGATTCATCGTGTGATTCTGCAGGGCGGCCAGCAGATCGCGCAGTACAGCGAGGCTTGCAGGTTCTGCGGTGATCTTGCTGCACTCGGCGGCTGCGGCCGCGAGGTTGGCGGGCAGCCCGCCGTTGGCTTGCGGCAGGGGCTGCACCAGCCGGTGCAGGTAGAGCGGGCCGCCGGCCTTGGGGCCGGTTCCCGAACGGCCCATGCCGCCGAAGGGTTGCACGCCGACCACGGCGCCGATGAGATTGCGGTTGACGTACACATTGCCGGCGTGAATGCGCTCGCTCAGCTCGGCAATGGTTTCGTCGATGCGGCTGTGCACGCCGAAGGTCAGGCCGTAGCCGGTGGTGTTGATGGCGTCGAGCACCGCGCCGAGTTGCTCACGCCGGTAGCGCAGCACATGCAGTACCGGGCCGAACACCTCGCGTTGCAGGCGGTCGATGGTGTCGATCTCGATCAGCGTGGGGCGAACGAAGGTGCCCAGCCCGCCGCTTTCATCGCGTCCCAGCCGGGTGACGGAAAGGCCAGCGGCCTGCATGCGGGCGATATGGGCTTCGAGGTTGTCGCGGGCCTCGGCATCGATGACGGGGCCGAGGTCGGTGTGCATGCGGTCGGGGTTGCCCAGGCTCCAGTCGTCCATCGCGTCCCGGATCATGCCGATCACCCGCTCGGCCACGTCTTCCTGGATGCACAGCAGGCGCAGGGCCGAGCAGCGCTGACCGGCCGAATCGAAGGCCGAGGTCAGCACATCAGCGACCAGCTGCTCGGCCAGTGCGGACGAGTCGGCAATGAGCGCGTTCTGCCCGCCGGTTTCGGCGATCAGCACAATGGGGCGGCCCTGCGGACTGAGCCGCTGCGACACGGTGCGCGAAATCAGTTGCGCCACTTCGGTGGAGCCGGTGAACATCACCCCGGCCACAGCCGGATGCGCCACCAGCGCTGCGCCCACCGTGCCGCCGTCTCCGGGAACGAGCTGCATCGCATCGGTCGGCACGCCGGCTGCGTGCAGCGCGCGCACCAAAGCGGCGGCGATGAGAGCGGTCTGTTCGGCGGGCTTGGCCAGCACCGCATTGCCTGCCGCCAGCGCGGCAGCCACCTGGCCGCAGAAGATGGACAGCGGAAAATTCCAGGGGCTGATGCACAGCACCACGCCCAGCGGACGATGGGTCGCGTTGTCGAACTGCGCCGCCGTCTGCGCGGCGTAGTAACGCAGGAAGTCCACCGCTTCGCGCACCTCGCCGATGGCGTTGGGCAGGGTTTTGCCGGCTTCGCGCACGATCAGCCCGAGCAAGTTCTGCATCTGCTGTTCGAGCGCGTCGGCCGCGCGCTGCAGGCAGGCGGCGCGTTCGCCGGGCGGGGTGACTTGCCAGATCGGCGCAGCGCTCTGGGCGCGGCGCACAACTTCGTCCACTTCTGTTCGGGTCGTCTGGCGCACCCAGCCGACCTGGTCGCGCGGGTCGGCGGGGTTGAGTACCGGCGTCCAACCTTCGACTGCGGCCTGCGCGCCATCGTTGGGCGGCTGTTGATCTGTGACGGTAGGCGACGCGTAGGCCATGTGCTGCGCACTGCGCAGCAGCGCGGCGCTGAGCGAGGCCAGCTGCTGCTCGTTCGCCAGATTCAGCCCGGCGGAATTCAAACGCGCCTGCGCGCCCTGCCCGAAAAACAGTTGCCGCGGCAGCGGAATACGCGGATGCGGTGCGCCGAGTACGCCGGTTTCCACGGCAATCGCGCGGGCCTCGTCCACGGGGTCAGTCACAAGCTCGGACACAGGAACGGCGTCGTCGCCGATGCGGTTGACGAACGAGGTGTTGGCGCCGTTTTCAAGCAGACGTCGCACCAGATAGGCGAGCAGGGTATCGTGCGTTCCCACCGGGGCGTAAATGCGGCAGGGGCGTGCCAGCTTGCCCTCGCTGGCCGGGCCGACGACCTGGTCGTACAGCGGCTCGCCCATGCCGTGCAGACACTGAAACTCGTATTGCCCCGCGTAGTAATTCTCCCCGGCCATCTGCACGATGGACGCCACCGTCTGCGCGTTGTGCGTGGCGAATTGCGGATAGGCCGCGTCTGGCGCGGCCAGCAGTTTGCGGGCGCAGGCCAGGTAAGACACATCGGTATGCACCTTGCGGGTGTAGACCGGATAGCCGTCGAGCCCGTCGATCTGCGCACGCTTGATCTCGCTGTCCCAATATGCGCCCTTCACCAGCCGCACCATCAGCCGACGCCCGCTGCGCCGGGCGAGATCGATGAGATAGTCGATGACGAAAGGACAGCGCTTTTGGTAAGCCTGCACCACGAAGCCGATGCCGTTCCAGCCCTTGAGAACCGGGTTGAAGCACAGGGCTTCGAGCAGGTCGAGCGAGAGTTCCAGCCGGTCGGCCTCTTCAGCATCGATATTGATGCCCACGTCGTAGCGCCGCGCCAGTTCGACCAGGGCGGTCAGGCGGGGCAGCAGTTCATCCATCACCCGTGCGTACTGGGCCCGGCTGTAGCGGGGATGCAGCGCGGAGAGTTTGACCGAAAGCCCCGGCCCCTCGAAGATGCCGCGTCCGTGCGAGGCCTTGCCAATGGCATGCAGGGCCTGTTCATAAGCGGTGAAGTAACGCTGCGCGTCGGCCTCGGTGATCGCCGCCTCGCCCAACATGTCGTAGGAGTAGCGGAAACCCTTTTTCTCCTGCGGACGGCTGTTGGCCAGCGCCTCCGCAATGGTCTGCCCGGTGACGAACTGCTCGCCCATCAGCCGCATGGCGCGCTGCACGCCTTGGCGGATCAGCGGTTCGCCCCCCTTGCCGATGAGCCGCGACAGCGCGCTGGCCAGACCTTTCTCGCTGGTGGTTGCCGTCAGTCTGCCGGTCAACATCAGCCCCCAAACGGCCGCATTGACGAATACCGACGGCGAGTGACCGAGGTGCGCCTGCCAGTCGCCCCGACTGATCTTGTCGCGTATCAAGGCATCGCGGGTGGCGTTGTCGGGGATGCGCAGCAGCGCCTCGGCCAGACACATCAGCGCCACACCTTCCTGGCTGGAGAGCGAAAACTCCTGCACCAGGGCTTCCACGCCGCCCATTTCTCGCCTCGTTCGCACGCCTTCGACCAGCCGCTCGGCCAGTTGCCGGACGGCCGCGCGCTGGCCGGCGTCTGGAATCTGCGCCAGCTCGATCAGCATGGGCAGACATTCCGGCTCTGGCCGATGCCAGGCGGAGGTGATGGCCGTGCGCAGATCGGTCTGCGGCAGCACATTTTGCGCCCAGTCGAGAAAAGGGGTGGGCGAGGTTGCACCTACAAGGTCGTTTTGAGATGCGACGGGTTGCGACGATTCTTCGGCCGAGCCCAATACGCCAAGAGAAAACTCGCCACGCTCGATGCGCTCGACCATGTTCAGCGTGGCCTGCTTGATGAGCCAGTGCGGTGTACGCCCCAGCCGGTCTGCGGCGAGCCGTACGCGCTCGCGCAGGGCGTCGTCCATTTTGATGCCGGTCGTAGTTGCACCCATTTTCGTTCCTCTCGCGTGATGGGTTGCAATTATTGAGCCGGGGTGCAACCAGCGTATCGGGGATAACGCTTATTTCGATATGTTGAGGTGAGTCAACACTAATTTTTGAGGAGGGCATGCAATGGTTAGGTTGACGCAACCCAAGGAGTTCTGCCATGCCATCCGCCTCTACCCTGCGCGATCTACAGACCCGCACCATTTTGTCGGCCCTGCAGCCCGAACAACTGGAACGCCTGCTCTCCCATGCCACCGAGGAGCAGATCCCGGCAGAGGGCGTGATCTTTCTGCAAGACAAAGAGGCCGACGCCTTCTACATCGTGCGCGAGGGCAGGGTGCAGGTTCAGGTGCCGGCCATCAACGGCCCGGGCGTCGAGGTGCAGGCGCTGGGCGAATGGGATGTGATCGGCTGGTCCTGGCTCATTCCCCCTTATCGCTGGGCGTTTGAAGCCAAGGCGCTCACCCCGGTCACGCTGCTGCGTTTCGATGGCAAGGCCATCCTGCAGGAATGCGAGGGCGACCCCGCTTTGGGTTACGCCCTGATGAAAATTTTCGCCGGACTCATGTCCGAGCGCCTGCGCGCCGCCCGGCTGCGCATGATGGAAAGCTGGGCGCCGCCTGGCTGGGCTTGATGAGGGTCAGATCGGCTGGCGCGGCTGCCTTGAAAACACAAAAAATCTGGAATTCAGGCGCCTGCTTTGGCCTCTGGCCAAGTAAAGCCGTTAAATTGTGAACTATTCGGCGGGCTAAAAAGCCTAGACGGTAAACAATCAAAGAAGTTCCAGTCTGTGGTGAGCCTGCCCGATTGCACCCTTCCATTTGCATTGACCCCTCGATTTCATGCCCCTACCTCAATCTGATTTCACAGCGTCTTCCATTACGTTTCGAGGGTTTGGCCAGGCCATTGCCCAGCAAAACCTGCCGGCCTTTGGCCAGACCATGCAGGAAGTTTTCGCCGCCACTGAGAACGACAGCCTTTCCGGTCAGCAGATCGCAGAAATCATTCTGCGCGACCCAGCCTTGACCTCCAGCCTGTTGCGCGTCGCGAATTCGGCGGGCATGGGCTATGCCGGTCAAAACAAGGTGCTCACCGTCAGTAGAGCCGTGGTCGTCATGGGCCACAATGCCATTCGCTCGCTCTGTATTTCGGCCCTCGCAGTCGAGAGCATGCCGGAGAACGGCCCGTTTCGAGCTCGCCTTCTGGCCGCTTTGGGCACGGCCTTGCATGCGGCGGTGCAGGCCAAAGACCTCGGTTTGCGCAAGGGGTTACGGCGCGACGAGGCTGAGCGGCTGTTTCTTGAGGCGCTGATGGGGCGCATCGGAGAGCTGGCGTTTTGGTGCTTTGGCGGCGAATTCGCGGAACGTGTGGATGAATTGCTCAAATCCGGAGTGAGTCCGGAACTGGCTGAGCAATCGGCATTGGGCATGTCGCTGCGGCAGTTCAGCCACGATCTGCTGCGTGCCTGGAATCTCGATGCGGTGATCAGAGACAGTGCGGAAGTCGCCGTTGCCGTGCAGCTGGGCCGAGCCGCCCAGCTGGGCTGGTCGAACCCCGAGGCGCGTCAGGCGGTCCAACATGTCGCGGCCCTGTTCCGGCAACCCGAGGCCGAGACGCTGAAACGACTGCAAAGCAATGCCGAACAAGCCAGTCAGCTGGCGGTAGTTCTTGGCGCTGGAGCTGCCACGAAGTGGATTCCGGCAACTCCGGCGTCGACCGACGAAGAGTCCGTAGATCAACCGACGGAGCCGCCCGAGATGCGGGCGGCCGAACCGACGGCCGACATGGCCCTGCAACTGCGCATGCTGACCGAGATGAACGCCGTTGCCGTCAGCCGCAAAGAATTGCCCATGCTGTTCGAGGCCTGTCTGGAAGGGCTGCATCGCGCTGTCGGCCTCGACCGTTGCGTGCTTTGCCTGACGACGCCCGCCAGAGATCGTTTGCTGGCGCGTCTGGGGGCCGGCTCCGGTGTGGCCGATTTGCGGGCGCGCCTCCAGCTGCCCTGGTCGGCCACGCTGGAAACCCAGCTTCAGGCGGGAAACGTGCGCAGATTCTCGGCCGAGCAGCCGCCGCCCGATTTTTTGCTCCAGGCCACGGCTGTGCACGACTGTTTGATGGCCACGCTGACCGTGGATCAAAAAATCATCGGCCTGTTTTATGCCGATCAACAGACCACGCAGCGGCCCTTGACGGCTGAAATCTTCGACGGCTTCAGACGATTTGTCACCCAGACGGAGCTCATCGTGCGCGGTCTGCCACGCTGAAGTGCTCTCAGACCCTCTGCAGACGCAGCAGACTCAGACCGAACGCACAGAACACCGAGCCCGATGCTCGTTGCGGCCAGCCCGAAGCGAACCAGGCGTTCAGCCGCTTGCGCGCCAGTACGGCCAGCCCCGCATAGGTGCTCAGCGCCAACAACGAAATCGCCATGAACGTCAGCGTGAGCGCCAGATATTGCGGGCCGAGCGGGCGCGTGGCGGTGAGAAACTGGGGAAACAGGGCCGCGATGAACACGATCGCTTTCGGGTTGCTCAACGCCACCATCAAACCCTTGACGTACAACTTATGCGGTTTGTGCGCAACGTCAGCCGTCTGAACCGCCTTGGCCTGCGCGCCAGCGGGGCGCCGAGCCGAATGACGCCATTGCTGCACGCCCAGCCAGATCAGATAGGCGGCGCCGCGAACTTCACCGCGGTGAAGGCCAGTTCGGAGGTCTGGAGTAGGGCGTTCAGCCCCAAGGCGCTGAATGTCGCCAGCACCAGCAACCCGGTGATATTGCCCAGCGAAGACAAGACCGCGTGCCGCCAGCCATGGTGCATGGCGTTATGGATGGACAACATGACCGCAGGCCCCGGTGCGAACGAGGCGGCCAGCGCAAAGCTGATGAACAGCAGGTAAGTCGTCCAGCTTGGCATCGCGGGGTGGAGCGCAATCGGCTGCGTCTGGGTTAAGTTTGGTAGGCCGTGCTGGGCTCGAACCAGCGACCAAAGGATTATGAGTCCTCTGCTCTAACCAACTGAGCTAACGGCCCAACTTGTTGGATTGCGCGGGAATATCTCGCGCAAAGGGGACATCTTAGCGGGCTTCAGGGGGTGATGTGGGTGAGCGAGGGCTGGCCATATCCTGACGCGCCGTGGGGGAAGATTGACAATCATTCGCAATAAGCAGATGATGCGACTTATTCGTATTTGCTGGGGATTGAGCCGCCATGTTCGTCTGCATTTGCCGCAATGTCACCGATGGTCAGATTCGTCAGGCCATGCGCGAACATGACTTGTGCAGCCTGCGCGAGGTGCGGGAGCATCTGGGCGTTGGTTCGCAGTGTGGTCGGTGCGCGCAATGCGCCAAACAGGTGATCGCCACGGAGCTGGAACGCCAAACGGAGTTGGCCGAGAGCCGCCGGTATGTGCCGATTGCGGTGGCGGCTTGATCATCCTTGCCCGCTGGGGCGGATGTCAGGCGCCGCTGCAATATCGCGCTTGTGTCGCGCTTGAGACACCCTTTTTCACATCTGGAATGAGCGGCGCGACTACGCTTGCTCTCTGGAACTTTCCGTAGTCCACAAAACCATCAGGAGGCGCAGTATGAAAGGCGATGCCAAGGTCATTCAATATCTGAACAAGGCGCTGAAGGTCGAACTCACCGCCATCAATCAGTACTTTTTGCACGCCCGCATGTACGAGAACTGGGGTCTGAAAGATCTGGGGGAGCATGAATACAAGGAATCCATCGAGGAGATGGGACATGCCGACAAGCTGATCAAGCGCATTTTGTTCCTCGACGGGCTGCCCAATCTGCAGGATCTCGACAAGCTGCGCATCGGCGAAAACGTGCCGGAGTGCATGGAGTGCGATCTCAAGCTCGAAGAGCATGGCCGCACGCTGTATGTCGAAGCCATCGCCCACTGCGAATCGGTGCGGGATTTCGTGTCTCGCGACATTCTCACCGACATCCTCGATGACACCGAGGAGCACATCGACTATCTGGAAACGCAGATCAAGCTGTGCAAGAGCATGGGGCTGCAGAACTATCTGCAGACCGCGGCCGGCGAGATCGGCGGCGACTGAATCGCGCTTTCCGGCCCGGCTTGGCCGGGTCATGATTGTCGAGCGGCCTGAGCCGCTCGCGCCGTTTCTGACCAGTGCTCTGTGTGTCGCAACCCCTCCATTCGTCCTCTTCCACGGTACCCGATGACGCCGTCGTCAGCCGCGCCGCGTTCGTGCAGCTGTTTGCCGCCGTCATGTTGCCGATCTTTCTGGCTGCGGTCGATCAAACCCTGCTGGCGGCCGCCACACCAGCCATCGCGCGTGATCTGGGCGACTTTGCCGATAGCGCCTGGATTGCCGTGGGCTATCTGCTGGCCTCCACCATCATGGCGCCGTTGTATGGACGTCTCGGAGACCGCTATGGCCGCCGCGATGCGCTCATGGCGGCGCTGGGCCTGTTTGCGCTGGGTTCGCTGGCCTGCGCCGCAGCGCAGGGCATGTGGTGGTTGATTGGCGCGCGGCTGCTGCAGGGTCTGGGCGGTGGCGGGCTGATGGTGATGAGTCAGGCACTCATCGGCGAAGTGGTGCCGCCGCGCCAAAGGCCGCGCTTTCAGGCGTATTTCGGCGTGGTGTTCGTGCTGGCCAGCGTGACGGGGCCGGTTTTGGGCGGCCTGGTCGTCAGTCACTTCAGCTGGCGCTGGTTGTTCATCGGCAATCTGCCGCTGGCCGCGCTGGCGGTATGGCGGGTGTCTCGCCTCCCGGCCAGCGCGCGCTATGCGCAACCGGGGCAGTCGCACGATGCCCTGGGCGTGTTGTTGTTCGCCGCCTCGGCTTCCACTCTGCTGTTGTGGCTCACGCTGGCGGGGCACCGTTTCGCCTGGGCTTCGCTGCCCAGCGCGCTCATGGCGGGGACGGCATTGGTGCTGGGCATAGTGCTGTTCTGGCGCGAGCGGCGGCATCCCCACCCATTTCTTCCCCTTGAGTTGCTTCATCTGCCCGCGATCGGATGGACGGCCGCCACCATGGTGCTGTTTGCGGCGGGCTTGTTCGCTCTGGTGTTTTTTCTGCCGGTTTATCTGCAGGTGGGGCACGCGACTGGCGCGGCGCACGCGGGCCTGCTGCTGTTGCCGCTCACCGCCGGGCTGGTGCTCGGCTCAAACGCCACGGGTCGCCTGGTCGCGCGCACGGGCCGTCCCGATGTGCCGGCGCGCTGGGGGCTGAGCGTTGCGGCGATTGCGCTGGGCTTGCTGGGCGTGGTGCCTGCGGCGCCGTGGGTCATCGGTGCGCTGGGGGTTGCGGCGGGGCTGGGATTCGGCACGGTGATGCCGACGGCGCAACTGGTGGTGCAGACGGTGGCGGGTCGCAGCCGGTTGGGCGCCGCGGCGGCCACGGTGTCTCTGGCGCGCTCCACCGGGGCGGCCGTGGGTACCGCCGTTTTTGGTGCGCTGGTGTTCGGCCTGACATCGAGTGCCGATTTGCAGGCCGCTCTGCACACGGCAGACCCCGCCGCGACTGAGTCGGTGATTCGCGCCTTCCATCTGGCGTTTTTCTGCGCCGGCGGGCTGACGCTGCTCGCCGCCTGGACCTCCACCCGGGTGCCGCGCGTGGCGATTTGACGGCGAGCGCCCAGGTCGGTGGAAAATGTCATTTCCCTTCCCACTCGCAACCGCCGCCGCCATGCACAACCCCGACTCGCTCAGCCGTTTTTCCATCCCCGGCCAACTTCAGTTCCATGCCCATCCAACCGGGTTGATCTTCGCTGAAATCGACCATGCCGCAGGCGTGGCCAGTCTCTGTCTGCAGGGCGCTCATCTCACCAGCTTTCGCCCCAAGTCGCAGCCGGAGCCGGTGGTGTGGGTGTCTGAAGCGGCGCGCTATCTGCCAGGCAAGTCCATTCGTGGCGGCGTGCCGGTGTGCTGGCCCTGGTTCGGGCCGCACGCCAGCGAGAGCAGTTTTCCGGCTCACGGCTTTGCCCGCACCGTGCCCTGGGCGGTGGTGGACAGCGGGGCGTCGCAAGGCGCGACGCACCTCACGCTGCAACTGCAGCCGTCAGATGCCACCCGCGCGCAATGGCCGCATGACACGCCGGTTTCCCTGCGCATCCGCGTGTCGGAAGTGTTGGAGATGGACCTGATCACGTACAACGCCACCGCGCAGCCCGTGCCGCTCAGCGAGGCGCTGCACACCTATTTTCAGGTCGGCGACATTACCGAGGTGCAATTGCTGGGGCTCGATGGCCGCAGCTACCTCGACAAGACCGAGGCCTTCGCCCGCAAGCAGCAACAGGGCGCGGTGCGCTTTGCCGCCGAAACTGACCGGGTGTATGTGGACACATCGGCGGAATGCGTCATCGTCGATCCGCTGCTGCAGCGGCGCATTCGCATTGCCAAGCAGGGATCGGCGTCCACCGTGGTCTGGACGCCGTGGGAGCAGAAAGCCGCCGCCATGGGCGACTACACCGCGCGGGGCTGGCGCAACATGCTGTGCGTGGAGTCGGCCAACGCCGCAGACAACGCCCTCACGCTGCCGCCCGGCGCGACGCATACTCTGAGCGTGCGCTACAGCGCCGAAGCGCTGTGAGCGGCTCGGCGGCTATTGCGCGTTGAACACGCTCACGTCCACCCGCCGGGCCTGGGCCGGATCGCCCGATCCGGTGGTGTTTTGCGGCTTGCGCAGTTCGGTCTGCGCTTCGGGTACGCCGGCGGCGACCAAGGCCGCCTGCACCGCCTGGGCGCGGCGCTTGGACAGTGCGGCGTTCAGGGCCGCGCTGCCGCTGCTGTCGTGATAGCCGGAGATCGCTGCCTTGCTGTCCGGGTGCGCCTTCAAATAGGCCACCACTTTGTTCAGCTCGGCGGCGGTCTGCGGCGGCAAAGCCGATTTACCGACCGCAAAATACACCTCTACAACCGGCGGTACAGTGGCTGTGGCCGCCGTGGCGGGAGATGATTCGGGGTTTGAAGGCGCAGCAGCCGGCGTGGACGAAGCCGGGGAAGGTGCGGCGGCCACGACCTGCAGCTGGTTATCCAGCGTGACCTGCTGGCCGAGCAAAGCCTGCAGCGATGTGCCCAGCTGCGCCCTGGCCTCGGCGCTGTCGACGTTGCCGCGCAAGGTGACCTGGCTGGCGTCGCCCGAAATCTCGATGTGATCGCCCTGTTTGAGCAGGGCGTCGAGCTTGTCGCGTTGATCCCACCAGCCCACGGCGGCGGTCGCGCCAGCCACTTGCAAGCCCTGCGCGGCACTGACCGTGAAATGGAACGCCTCTGCGGGCGCGGAAGCCATCGGCGCTGAAGCTGGAGCTGCGGATGTCGCCGCATCTGATGGGGTCGGTTTGGGCGTTTCCAGTGCGGCCACCGCGCCGTTTGCAGGCTGGCAACATGGCGTCGCGGTGGGGCCGAGGCCTGCAAACCACAGAATGGCCAGCAAAATCACCAGGGCGATGGCGATGATCTGGGACCAGAACGTGTACCAATGGACATCGAGCTGTCGCGCTTCCATCGTCGTCTCCGTCCTCAGGCTTTGTCGCCGTCCGCATGGCGGGGCACGCCGCCATCGAGCGCGTCCTGCAGGGTCTTGAGTTCGGTCCAGCGGTTGTGCGCGGCCAGGTTGGCCTGCTCAGGCCAGGTGGTGGGCACGGCCATGCGGAAATGCGGCCCGGCTTCTTGCAGGATGGCGGCAATCCGGTCTACCGGAGTGGCGGCCAGTTCGGCGAACGTCTGAATGCCGCGCGCCGTGAGCAATTCGGCAATCTTCGGTCCGATGCCTTCGACGATGGTCAGATCGTCAGCCGAACGCAGGCGGAACCCGGCGGCGGCAGCAGCCGCCAGATCGAGGGTGGGTGGAATGGGTGAAGCGGGTGGGGTGGGGGCGGCAGCAGCCGGAGGCGGTGTCTGTGGCGGAGGCGGAACCGGCGCTGCGGGCACGGGGGGCACCGCGGGCGCAGGCTTGGGCGCTGGAGGGGGTGGCACAGGTGCGGGCGCGCTCGTCTGGAAGCTCGTCGGGGCGGGAGGCGTCTTGCGAATCAAGCGCCAGAGCAGCCAGTTGAGCAGCCACCCGACGAGAACACCCAGCAGAAACCACCAAAAGCAGCATGAAAACGCGTGCATCGCATTGATCCTCAGCAAGCTTGATCAGGAACCCAGGTCGCAAGCTACGAAAAATCAGATGGCGAAACAATCACTGCAAAGCGGGTTTTTCGTTTTGAGACGTCAATATGGGGCTCACCCCCCGCGATTTGGTGGGTTCGGCGGGGTGGGCTGCGCAGCCGCATCGGCGCGGATCCAGCGTGCGGCTTTCTCGGCGATCATCAGCGTCGGGCTGTTGATGTTGCCGCTGGGAATGCGGGGCATCACCCCGGCGTCGACCACGCGCAGCCCGGCCACCACGCCGCCGCGGCCATCGCGAAGGCGCAGCCGCGTATCCACCACCGCATCGGGGTCGTCGACCCGGCCCATGGCCGTCGTTCCTGCCGGATGGAAGATGGTGGTGGCAATGTCTCCAGCCAGGCGGGCCAGTTCGGCATCGGTTTGAAACTGCGCGCCCGGCTTGAACTCTTCCGGTGCGTAGCGCGCCAGCGCCGGTTGCGCCACGATGCGGCGGGTGAGGCGCAGGCTGTCGGCCGCAACCTGACGATCCTCGTCGGTGCTGAGATAGTGGGGCGAAATGGCCGGTGCATCGGCAAAGCGCGGGCTTTTGATCTGCACCGTTCCGCGGCTGCCGGGGTTGAGATTGCAGACGCTGGCGGTGAAGGCATCGAAGCTGTGCAGCGGTTCGCCGAAAGCGTCCAGGCTGAGCGGCTGCACGTGGTACTGAATATTGGGGTGGACGTACTGCGCGCTGCTGCGGGTGAACACGCCGAGCTGGCTGGGCGCCATGCTCATCGGGCCGGTGCGCCTGAGGGCATATTCCAGACCGATCATCGCCTTGCCCCAGCTTGACGCCGCCCGCGTGTTGAGCGTGCGCGCGCCCTTCACCTTGAACACGGCGCGGATCTGCAGATGATCCTGCAGATTGGCGCCCACGCCCGGCAGGTCGATCAGCGGGGTGATGCCGTGTTGCTGCAGCAGCGCCGCAGGCCCCACGCCCGAGAGCTGCAGGATTTGCGGCGAGCCGATGGCGCCCGCGCTGAGCAGCACCTCGCGGGTGGCGTGCGCCGTGATTTTTTCCTGGCCTGTCCACACCTCGGCGCCAGTGCAGCGTGGGCTGCCGTCTGGCGCGGTGTCGAACAGCAGGCGGGTGACGTGGGCACCATTCCAGAGTTCGAAGTTCTTGCGGCCATAGCAGGTCGGGCGCAGAAAGGCCTTGGCGGTGTTCCAGCGCCAGCCGCCTTTCTGATTGACCTCGAAATAGCTGACGCCCTCGTTGCTGCCGCGGTTGAAGTCGTCGGTGGCGGGAATGCCGGCCTGTTGCGCCGCCTGGGCGAAGGCATCAAGGATGTCCCAGCGCAGACGTTGCTTTTCCACCCGCCATTCACCGCCATGGCCGTGCAGCGCGGCGAAGGACGGATCGTTGGCGCGGTCGGCGCTGGCATCGCGGCGCCAGTGGTTTTCATGGGCGATGAAGTCGGGCAGGCAGGCGTCCCAGCGCCAGGCCTCGTCGCCGGTAAGGGCGGCCCAGGCGTCGTAGTCGCGCGCCTGGCCGCGCATATAGATCATGCCGTTGATGCTGCTGCACCCGCCCAGCACTTTGCCGCGCGGATAGCGCAGGGTGCGGCCGTTGAGTCCGGGGTCGGGCTCGGTCTGGTAGAGCCAGTCGGTGCGCGGGTTGCCGATGCAGTACAGATAGCCCACCGGAATGTGAATCCAGGGGTAGTCGTCCTTGCGCCCGGCCTCGATCAGCAGCACGCGCTTGTCGGCATCGGCGCTCAGGCGGTTGGCCAGCAGGCTGCCCGCGGTGCCCGCGCCGATGATGATGTAGTCGAAGGTGGTATCGGCCACGCTGCGCTTACTTGGACGTGGGCATGACGAACTCGGCGCCCTTGGGGGTGCTTTCCGGCCAGCGCTGCATGATGCTCTTCTGCTTGGTGTAGAAGCGCACGCCTTCTTCGCCATAGGCATGCATGTCGCCAAACAGGCTGGCTTTCCAGCCGCCGAAGCCATGCCAGGCCATGGGCACCGGAATGGGCACGTTGATGCCCACCATGCCGGCCTGGACACGGCGGCCGAACTCGCGCGCCACGTGGCCGTCGCGCGTGAAGCAAGCCACGCCGTTGCCGTAGGCATGCGCGTTCACAAGCTCAAGCGCCGAGCTGAAGTCGGGCACGCGCACGCAGGACAGCACCGGGCCGAAGATTTCTTCCTGATAGATGCGCATGTCGGTTGTGACCTGATCGAACACCGTGCCGCCGATCCAGAAGCCTTTTTCATGTCCGGGCACGGTATGGCCGCGACCGTCCACCAGCAGCTTCGCGCCTTGCTGCACGCCGGAGTCGATCATGCCGGTGATGCGCTCGCGCGCTGCCTCGGTGACGATGGGGCCCATCTCGGCGTCGAGCGCCATGCCGTTCTTCACCTTCAGCGCCTGCGTGCGCTCGACCAGCCGGGGCAGAATCTTGTCGGCCACGTCACCCACGAGTACGCCGACCGAGATGGCCATGCAGCGTTCGCCGGCCGAGCCGAAGGCGCTGCCGATCAGCGCGTCCACGACTTGGTCGAGGTCGGCGTCGGGCATCACCACCATGTGGTTCTTGGCGCCGCCCAGCGCCTGCACGCGCTTGCCCTGGCGCGCGGCCTCTTGTGCAATGTGATGCGCCACCGGGGTCGAGCCGACAAAGCTGATGGCCTTGACGTCCGGGTTCGCCAGCAGGGCGTCGACCGCCACCTTGTCGCCCTGCACGACGTTGAACACGCCGTCAGGCAGGCCGGCCTGTTTGAGCAAATCGGCCATGAGCAGGCTGGGAGACGGATCGAGCGGGCTGGGCTTGAGCACGAAGGTATTGCCCGCCGCGATGGCCACCGGGAACATCCACATCGGCACCATGCAGGGGAAGTTGAACGGGGTGACGCCGGCCACCACGCCCAGTGGCTGGCGCATGGTCCAGTTGTCGATACCGGTGGACACCTGCTCGGTGTAGTCGCCCTTGAGCAGTTGCGGAATGCCGCACGCAAACTCCACGATTTCGATACCGCGCGTGACCTCGCCCTGCGCGTCGGTGAACACCTTGCCATGCTCGGCGGTGATCATGGCGGCCAGGGTGGCGCGGTGCTGGTTGAGCAGATCGAGAAACTTGAACATCACCCGGGCGCGGCGCACAGGCGGCATGTCGGCCCATTTCGGAAACGCGGCGTGTGCGGCGGCGACGGCGGCATCCACCTGGGCCGCATCGGCCAGCTCAACCTGGCGCGATACCGCACCCGTGGCCGGGTTGAATATGGCCTGCTTGCGCGCGCCTTCGGCCGAGACGATGCGGCCAGCGATGAAATGCGCCGCATCAGCGGCGCCAGTGAACGGTTGGGGTGCGCCCATGAGCGAGTCTCCTGTGAACGGAAAATGAGGGAATGCAAACAAGTCTAGGAGTCGTCCGCTCCTTTGCATAGCGATCTAAACTGACAACATTGTTTTGAAAAACAAACAATCACCTCATGAGAAAACGCCGGGCCGCCCCAAGTTTTCTCATCCCCCTCGGGGGGCCTGACGCGAACGCGGCAGGTCTGGGGGCACCCTCAGGAGATCGCCATGTCCACCGTTTCGCCCCCGCGTGACGACTTGCTCTGGCAGCAAGTGCACTGGCTGGGCGCCATTGCCGCTCAGGGCAGCCTGACGGCTGCCGCACAGCGCCTGGGCGTGTCCAAGGCGGCGGTGAGTCAGCAGCTTGCCGCACTGGAGCGCCGTATTGGCGTGCCGCTGGTGCGCCGAACCACGCGCACCCTGCGTCTGACCGAGGCCGGGCAGCGACTGGTGGACGAGACTGCGCCGGCATTCGCCCACATCGTGCGCAGCGTGGGGGCGGTGCACGATCTGGCGGAAACGCCGCGAGGTCTGGTGCGCGTGACCGCGCCTGTCGCCCTGGGACGCCAGCATGTAGCGCCGCACTTGTTGAGCTTTCTGCGCAAGTATGCCGATATTCAGGTGGAGCTGGAGTTGTCGGACCGGCTGAGCAATCTGCCGCAGGAAGGCTTCGATCTGGCCGTGCGCCATGTAGCCGCGCCGCCCGATAACCATGTGGCCTGGAAACTGTGCGACACGCGCTCGCTGCTGGTGGCCAGTGCGGCCTATCTGCGTCGGCACGGCCAGCCGCAACATCCTGCAGAACTCGCGCAGCATGCCTGTCTGACCTATTTGAGGCCCGGAGCGGCGGTGTGGATGTTCGAGCAGCCAGGCGCCAAGGACGCAGAGCCCCAGCGCGTGCGCGTCACCGTACAGGGGCCGCTACGCGCCAACACCAGCGAAGTGCTGCGCGAGGCGGCACGCGCCGGCCTGGGCATCGCTCTGGCGCCCGACTTCAGCCTCGACCTGGGCGGGCGCTCATCCACTCTGCGAGCAGTGTTGCCTCAATGGCGGGCCGTGGGGTTTTTCGGGCAGGCGATCTACGCGATCCGCCCATGGAGTCCGAATACGCCCCGCGCGATCCAACTACTGGTCGCGCACTTGCGGCAGGCGTTGGCAGCGGGGTTTTGACTGCTGGTGTTTAGTCGTGAAGGTGAAGGTCGCCGCAGACCGCACATTGCGGGTTGCGCCGCAGGTTGATGGTCTGGAAATCGGTGTCCAGTGCATCGATCAGCAACAGCTTGCCGCGCAAGGTTTTGCCGGTTTGACTGAGGATTTTCAGCGCTTCAACGGCCTGCAGGCTGCCGACCAGACCGACCAAAGGCGCGAGCACGCCCATGGTGGCGCACTGCACTTCTTCCACCGGCGCATCTGGTGGAAACAGGCAGGCATAGCAGGGCCCGCGCTCGCCCTGCGTATCGCACCGGGTGTCGAACACGCTGACCTGACCCGCAAAGCGGATGGCCGCACCGCTGACCAGGGGCACGCTGCGCGCGACGCAGGCGCGGTTCAGCGCCTGACGGGTGGCGAAGTTGTCGCTGCAATCCAGGGCAACGTCTGCGGCCGAGACGAGTTCGTCGAGCAGGGCTGCGTCAGCGCGGCGGGCGATGACATCGACTTCGATATGCGGGTTGATCTGTCGCATCGCCTCGCGGGCAGAATCGACCTTGCGCTGTCCGATGCGCGCCTCGGTATGGGCGATCTGCCGCTGCAGGTTGGTCAGGTCGACCGTATCGTCGTCGACCAGGGTGATGCGGCCGACTCCCGCACTGGCCAGATAGAGTGCTGCGGGCGAACCCAGGCCACCGGCGCCGAGAATGAGGGCGCGGCCCGCGCAGATGCGCTCCTGGCCTTCGATGCCGATTTCGTCGAGCAGGATGTGCCGTGAATAACGCAGCAGTTGGCGATCGTCGAGAGACATGCCAGATGCCATCGCCCTCTCGGACGATGGCTCGTCCTTACTTGCTCTTGGTGGCGCCGCTGGCGTCGGCCTTCGGGCCGCTGGCTGCGGCCGACGTGGCCGGGGTCTTCGCCTTGGCGGTGTTGGCCGGGTGCTTAGCCGTAATGACCGGTTTGCCTTCCAGATAATTCATCGCCTGCGTCACCTGCCAGTCTTCCTTGCTGCCGTACTCGGGCAACTTCGGCAACTTGTTCGGGTCTTTCTGGAGTTCGGCTTCGAGCAGACGCCGGGCTTCTTCCTGCTTGCGCACGTCGTCCTCGACCCGTTTGGAGTCAGCCGACTCGCTGCCGGTGCCGATCTGGTTCTTGTAATCGATCTCGCGCATGCGCAGCGCGGCGTAGGGGTCGCCGCTCTCCAGCGGATCGACTTCATAGTTCGGGGTGATGCCCTTGCCCTGGATCGACTGACCGTTGGGGGTGTAGTAGCGCGCCGTGGTGAGCTTGAGCGCGGTGTCGGGCCCAAGCGGCAGCACGGTCTGCACCGAGCCCTTGCCGAAGGACAGCGTGCCCATGACCACCGCTCGTTTGTAGTCTTGCAGGGCGCCGGTCACGATTTCGGAGGCCGATGCCGATCCGCCGTTGATGAGCACCACCAGTTTCACCGTCTTTACGCCCGCGGGCAGGGTGTCGAGCGGGTTGTCACCAGCGCGGCTGAGGTAGTCGCTCGGGGTGTTGCGGTAGGTGGAGTTGGCCTCGGGCATCTGGCCCTTGGTGCTGACGATCACGGCGTCGTTCGGCAGGAACACCGAGGCCACGCCCACGGCGCTTTCGAGCAGACCGCCCGGATCGTTGCGCAGATCGAGGATGAGCCCCTTCATGTTCGGGTCTTGCTTGTAGAGCGCGTCGACCTTGTTGACAAAGCTATTGAGTGTGTCGGACTGGAACTGGGTGATACGAATCCAGCCATAGCCCGGGGCGATCATCTTGCCCTTGACGCTCTGCACCTGAATCAGCTCGCGGGTCACGGTGAAGGTGAGGGTGCGGTTTTCCGACTTGCGCAGCACGGTGAGGGTGACCTTGGTGCCCGGCTTGCCGCGCATGAGTTTGACCGCGTCGCCCAGGCTCAGTCCCTTGACGGCGGTGTTGTCGATACGGGTGATCAGGTCGCCCGCATGAATGCCGGCCCGAGCAGCAGGTGAGCCCTCGATGGGCGACACCACTTTCACCAAACCATCTTCGGCGGCGATTTCGATGCCCACGCCGACGAATTTGCCGCTGGTGCTTTCCTTGAAGTCCTTGAAGTTCTTTTTATCCAGATATTCCGAGTGCGGATCGAGATTGTTCACCATGCCGTTGATGGCGTTTTCGATCAGTTTCTTGCCCTCGACCGGCTCAAAGAAGTCGGCCTTGATCAGCCCGTACACGGCAGCGAACTGCTGCAGTTCTTCCAGCGGAAGCGGCGAAACGGTGTTGCGCGCTAAGGCCTGGACTT
>NZ_JBYCKI010000074.1:0-3122 GCF_057473305.1 Thiomonas sp. TH-17 | reverse complement strand
GGGCACGCCCAACGCGCAAGCCACCGAGCTGTTTGCCAGCGCCACCATGGACCTGCTGCTCGAAGAAATGGCGCACCGCTACCGCGACCGCGTCATCATTCTCGACGCACCGCCGCTGCTGCCCTCCGCCGAAGCGCGCGCGCTGTCTTTGCATGCCGGGCAGATTCTTTTCGTCGTGCAGGCAGGACGCACCCATCAAGGCACGGTGCAGCAGTCACTCGGCATGCTGCAAGACCATCCCATGGTCTTCACCCTGCTCAACCAGAGCCGCGGGCCAAAGGCCGGGTCGCCCTACGGCTACTACGCCTATTGATCTCTCGCGATATCCTGCACCGCGCCCCAAGGCTCCCTCAGGTCTTGGGGCGTTTTTTTGTCCTTCTTTTTTGCCTTTCAGGTGGAAAATTCACGCCTACCGTGATTGATTTCTCGCCCTCCCCTGCTTGGGTACTAGGCAAGCGGGCTCTGGCGCAGTGCAATACCCCTCTATGGAAAAGCCTGTCGAACGGGGGGTTCGCGCAGCGTTTCCATTCTTGGTGGAAATCATGCACAGCCCTTCAAACAACGGCATTCCTCGTTCCCGGCTAGGCGATTTGACGGCAATCGTCCCGGAATCGCTGCGCAAGCCCTTTCGTCTCGATCTGCCAACACCGGGCTTGCCCTCTGAAAGGGCGATGGCCGCAGCGGCCATCACACTGCAACGGCTGTGCGGCACGGGCGCAGGTCTGCTGGTACTGTCGCGGCAAGCCGCGCCCTTTCTCATGGCCGCCTTGCCAGATGAGGCAGGTCTGCGCGTCATCGAGCGTGCGGGTGATGAACTCTCCGAGCGTTCCGCCCCACCAGTGCCGGAAGCGGTCGATCTGATCTGGCTCGCTGATCCAGCAGCGGAAGGCGACGCGGCCAGCCGCTACCCCTCCGCACTCATTCTGACTCTCCAATCGCAACCGCACGCCCTGCAGATCCTCTCCTCCGGGCTTTACCCCGAAGAATTCGTCCGGTCGTTGCTCCACACCATCGACGTCGTGACGCGGGCTCTCCAAGCCGATCCGACACAGCGCGTCGAGCAGATCGCGCTGCTCGACGCCGACCAGCACGCCGAACTCCTGGCGCTCAACCCCGACTTCCGCGCAGCCCCCGCCAGCCCCAGCGTGCAGGCCCGCTTCAGTGAGATGCAAGCCCGGCACCCTGAGGCGACCGCCGTGCGCTGGCATGACGGGCAATGGAGCTACGCCCAACTCGACGCCCAAGCCCGGGCCGTGGCCGCCGCGCTGCAGGCGCAGGGCGTGGCGCCGGGCGGTGTCGTCGCGCTCTGTCTTGATCGATCGCCAGTCGCCATCGCCTCGGTGCTCGGCATGCTGATGACCGGGGCCGCCTATCTGCCCATCGACCCGAAATTCCCGCCAGAGCGCGTGGCCTTCATGGTTCAAGACGCGGGAGCGCGGCTCGCCCTCGTCCAGCCCGATACGGCCGCGCTGTTTCCTGCCGCGCTGCAAACCCTCGATTCCCAAGACCTGCTCGGCAACGCCAGCGCGCCGCAGCTGAACGGCGACGTGCCGAGCGCGCCCGACGCAACGGCCTACGTGATGTACACCTCCGGCTCCACCGGAGAACCCAAGGGCATCACCATTCCGCACCGTGCCATCCTGCGCCTGGTGGTCGATGCCAGCTTCATGCCGCTCGACGCCTCAACGGTCATGCTGCACGCCGCACCGCTGGGCTTCGACGCCTCCACGCTTGAAATCTGGGGGCCTCTACTGAATGGCGGCTGCTGCGTGCTGCATGACGAGTCCATTCCCACCGGCCCCGGCATCGCCCGCAGCATCGCACGCCACGGCGTGCGCAGCGCCTGGCTGACTGCGGCGCTGTTCAACGCCATCGTCGATGACGATCCGCACTGGTTCAAGGGCCTGAGCCACCTGCTCACGGGTGGCGAAGCCCTGTCGGTGGCCCACGTCCGCCGCGCGCTCGAAGCGCTGCCCGACACCGCTCTGATCAACGGTTACGGCCCCACCGAGTGCACCACCTTCACGGCCACCTACCGCATTCCGCACGCGCTGCCTCCCGACACCCTGGCCATCCCCATCGGCCACCCCATCCAGGACACGCATGTGCTCATCCGCTCGGCCACGGGCGCCCTGCTGCCCCGGGGCCTGGTGGGCGAGCTGTGCGTGGGCGGGCGTGGCGTGGCGCTGGGCTATCTCAACCGCGCCGAGCTGAGCGCCGAACGCTTCGTGCCCGATCCGCTCGACGCCGGGGGCCGGCTCTACCGCACCGGCGATCTGGTGCGTTGGCAAGCCGATGGTGCGCTGGAGTTCATCGGCCGCGTCGATGGCCAGATCAAGATTCGCGGCTACCGCATCGAGCTCGGCGAAATCGAAGCCGCCCTGGCCGCGCAGCCCGGCGTGCAAGCCTGCGCGGTCGCCCTGCATACCGACCCCGCGCTCGGCCCGCAGCTCGTCGGCTATGTCGTCGCCCAAGGCGGCACGGCGCTTGATCTCGGCGCGGTACGCCGCGCGCTCGCCGCCCGGCTGCCCGATTACATGACCCCCGCGCACCTGATCGCGCTCGCACGTCTGCCCGTCACGCTCAACGGCAAGCTCGATCGCAAGGCCCTGCCCGCGCCGACGCGCGCTGCCAAGGCTGGTACTGCAGCCTCGGCGGAATCACCCGGGGTGACCCAAGAAGTTGCCACGGTCTTCGCCGAGGTGCTGGGTCTGGATCACGTCGGTCCGTCGGACAACTTCTTCACCCTCGGCGGCAATTCCCTGCTGGTCCTGCGTGCCCTGACCGCGCTGCGCCAGCGTGGGCACGGCGAACTCAGCGTGGCCGCGTTTTTCGGCGATCCGACGCCGCGCGGCATCGCCGCACACATCGGCGGACAGGTCGGCATCGCGGCCAACCGCCTCACAGCTGCCCACCGCGGTGAACCTCATGGCGACACCCTGCGCGACGAGCCCATCGCCATCATCGGCATGGCCGGGCGCTTCCCCGGCGCGCCGACGGTGGAGGCCTTCTGGGACATGCTCGACGAAGGCCGCGAGGGCATCCGCTTTTTCCGCCCCGACGAACTCGACCCCGCCATTCCCGCCGCGATGCGCGCCGATCCGGCCTACGTCGCCGCGCGC
>NZ_JBYCKI010000073.1:0-5724 GCF_057473305.1 Thiomonas sp. TH-17 | reverse complement strand
TGTTCTTGCACCAGTCCTTGAGGTTGACGAGGCTGTAGTTCAGCGGCGTGCCGTCGTCGCGGGTGAAGGCGTTGATGCTGCGCAGGGTCTTGGCGGCAGTGAACACATCCGGGCTGACGATTTCATCGAGCAGGCGGGCGAACTCGGCATCGGTGAGATGCACACGGTTGAGCGCCTCGAATTTCTCGCGGAAGTTGCGCTCCAGCGCGGCGCGGTCGCGGATGTCGGGGCGGTATTCGTACTTGAGGTTTTGCAGCGTGCCGATGAAGCCGTACTCGATGGTGTCCTCGCGGACGGCGAAGCTCGCAGCATCCGTGGGCCGACTGTAGGGAGCTTTTGAGGAGGGCATGAGTAGGGATCAGGCACGTTGAAGTTTGGGGCTGCGCCTCCCCACCCTGACCCTCCCCACATGGGGAGAGGCCGCCAACACGCCTCCCCTACAGCGTGGGGGAGGGGGTGGACCAGCGGCGGGCAGTCAGCCTCAGAAAGGAATATCGTCGTCCATGTCGCCGAAGTCGCTCGCCGGCTTGCTGGCGGCCGGGGCGGGGGCGCGGCTGGGGGCGGCCCGGCTGGGGGAGGCCTCGCGGCCGCGGCTGTAGCCTTCGTCGTCTGCGCCGCCGCCACCACCACCGCCTTCACGGCCGCCGAGCAGTTGCATTTCTTCGGCAATGATTTCGGTGGTGTATTTCTCGACGCCGTCTTTGTCGGTCCACTTGCGGGTTTTCAGGCGGCCTTCCACGTACACCGGGCGGCCTTTCTTGAGGTATTCCCCGGCGATTTCGGCGAGCTTGTCGTAGAACACCACGCGGTGCCATTCGGTTTCTTCGCGCTTTTCGCCACTGGATTTGTCTTTCCAGTTGCGCGACGTGGCGATGGTGATGTTGCAGATGGCCGCGCCGCTGGGGGCGAAGCGGGTTTCGGGGTCGCGGCCGAGATTGCCGACGAGAATGACTTTGTTGACGGAGGCCATGAGGTGTCCTGAATTGCGGCGTCCCGCGGGCTGCGGGACGATGGCGGCAAGCATAACGCCAGCCGCGGCCTCACTCGCGGCCCGGTTGGGGTTCAGGCGCTCTGCGGCTGCGCGGGGGCGGCTTCGGCCTCGGCGGGTTTGTGGCGCTTGGGCGGGGGCTGAATGGTGAACGACACCAGCAGCCACAGCGCGGCCAGCGCGGCAGCGACGAAAAACACGTCTTCACTGCTGTATTGCGCCAGCCAGCCGCCCACTGCGCCACCGGCAAACAGGCCGAGCGATTGCCCGGTGTTGTAAACACCCATGGCCAGGCCTTTGCGGCTGGCGGGCGCGGTGCGCGACACCAGCGAGGGCAGCAGGGCTTCCATCAGGTTGAAGGAGAGGAAGAAGAAGAACAGCGCGGCGATGAGCGCCACGGGGTTTTTGTAGCCTGCGGCAAAGCCCAGCATGGTGAGCACCAGCAGCGCCACGCCGCCGACGAACACGGGTTTCATATAGCCGTATTTCTCGGCGTAAATGATGCCGGGGATGGACAGCGCGAACGAAATCAGCGTGACGGGCAGATAAACCATCCAGTGGTGCAGCAGGGGAATGCCGGCGTATTTCACCAGCGCCACCGGCACCACCACGAACATGCTCACCTGCAGAAAGTTGACGACGAAAATCGAGAAGTCGAGCTTGAGCAGCGCCGGGGTGAACACCGCCTTGGCCCAGTGGCCTTGCACCTCTTCGGAGGGCGTGGCCATGGGCACGTTGGGCACCACCCAGATGATCACGGCAATGGCCACGATGGCCAGAATGCCGGTGAGGTCGAACATGCCGGGCACCGAGATGGCGTGATAGACCGGCGGCCCGAACACCAGCGACACGATGAAGGAAAAGCCGATGGTCATGCCCACCATGGCCATGGCCTTGGTGCGGTGCTGGTCGCGGGTGGAGTCGGCGATCATGGCCGAGATGGCCGCCGAAATGGCCCCGGCGCCCTGAATGGCGCGGCCGATGATGATGAGGTAGAGGTTGTCGCTGGCCCCGGCGACGAACGAGCCGATGGCGAAGATCAGCAGCCCGACCACCATGACGGGCTTGCGGCCGAAGCGGTCGCTGGCCACGCCGAAGGGAATCTGCAGCACCGCCTGCGTCAGGCCGTAGATGCCCAGCGCCAGGCCGACGAGGAATTTATCCTGACCGTGCGGCAGGTGCTCGGCGTAAATGGCAAACACCGGCAGGATGAAAAACAGCCCCAGCATGCGCAGGCCGTAGATCGACGCCAGCGTGCTGCTAGCGCGGCGCTCGGCCGGGGTCATTGCGTCCTTGGGGGCGGTCGTCTTGGATCGTCGGGAAGATTTGGAAGCCATGGTGTTAAGCGCTGAAGAGCCGCAAGGGCGGCCAGTAAACGGCAGGCGGAGAACGGCTGGGCGTCTCGGCGGAGAGAAAAACTCAATCTGAAGCGTATTTTCCACGATGCGCGGCCCTGCTTCGTGACGGAATTTGTCGAGAAGTGCCCAGGATTACATGCGGTTTCATCAGTGACCGGATTCGGCGTGCCGAATGTCGGCGGCAAGCGCAGAAGATGGGACCGATGGGGCCGTGCGCCTTATAGTGTCGGGTTCGCTTTTTTCGCCTCCGCCCATGAATGATGTCGCCTCCTCGTTTGAACCGCTGGCCAGCGCCCAGGCCGAGGCGTTGATTCGCGTGCGCGGGGCGCGCACCCACAATCTGAAAAACATCTCGCTCGATCTGCCGCGCAACAAGCTGGTGGTCATCACCGGGTTGTCGGGTTCGGGCAAGTCGAGTCTGGCGTTCGACACGCTGTACGCCGAGGGGCAGCGCCGTTATGTGGAAAGCCTGTCGGCCTATGCGCGGCAGTTTCTGCAGTTGATGGAAAAGCCCGATGTCGATCTGATCGAAGGGCTGGCCCCGGCCATTGCCATCGAGCAGAAGGCCACCAGCCACAATCCGCGCTCCACCGTGGGCACGGTGACGGAAATTCACGATTACCTGCGGCTGCTGTACGCCCGCGCGGGCACGCCGCATTGCCCCAACCATCCCGACGAGCCCTTGCAGGCGCAGACGATTTCGCAGATGGTCGATGCGCTCGTCGCCTGGCCCGAGGGACGGCGGCTGCTCATTCTCGCGCCCTTGCCTGCGGCGCAAATGGGCGCTTCGGCCACCGGACGGCTGGCGGCGCTGCGGGCGCAGGGTTTTGTGCGCTTTCGGCTCGACGGCGTGGTGGTCGATGCGCAAAGCCTGCCCGATGCGGACGCGCCGGCGCCGCAGCGCATCGAGGTGGTGGTGGATCGCATCAAGACCGGCCCCGATCTGCGTCAGCGCCTGGCCGAGAGCCTGGAGACGGCACTGCGCCTGTCCGAAGGCCCGGTGGGCGCGCTCGACGCCGACAGCGGCGCGCTGACCACGTTTCACAGCCGCCCCACCTGCCCGATCTGCGGCACGACGGCGCCGCTGCTCGAACCCAAGCTGTTCTCCTTCAATAATCCGGCCGGCGCCTGCCCGACTTGCGACGGGCTCGGTGAGGTCGAGCGCTTCGACCCGGCGCGGGTGGTGGCCCATCCCGAGCTCAGTCTGGCCAGCGGCGCGATTCGCGGCTGGGACAAACGCAACGCCTTCTACTTTCAGATGCTGCAGGCGCTGGGCGCGCATTACGGCTTCGATCTCGACACGCCCTACGAGCAGTTGCCGCAGGCGGTGCGTCAGGTGCTGCTGCACGGCAGCGGGTCGGAGGCCATCGCCTTCACCTATCTGAACGACCGCAACAAGCCCACGATCAAGACCCACCCGTTCGAGGGCATCGTGCCCAATCTCGAACGCCGCTGGATCGAGACGGACAGCCCCGCGGTGCGCGAAGAACTCGCGCGCCTGCGCACCGTGCAGACCTGCCCCGACTGTCTGGGCGCGCGGCTCGGGCCGATTGCACGCAATGTCACCATCAGCGGCGAGCGGCTGCAGGCGCTGGCGCATCGCCCGCTGCGCGAGCTGCACGACTGGTTCGCCACGCTGCAGCTCGAAGGCCAGCGCGCCGAAGTGGCGGCGCGGCTGGTGCACGAGATCGGCAGCCGCCTGCGCTTTCTCATCGACGTGGGGCTGGACTATCTCACCCTCGACCGCAGCGCCGACACCCTGTCGGGCGGCGAGGCGCAGCGCATCCGCCTGGCCAGCCAGATCGGCTCGGGCCTGACCGGGGTGATGTACGTGCTCGACGAGCCGTCCATCGGCCTGCACCAGCGCGACAACGACCGGCTGATCGCCACCCTCAAGCGGCTGCGCGATCTGGGCAACAGCGTGCTGGTGGTGGAGCACGACAGCGACGCCATTCTCTGCGCCGATTATGTGGTGGACATGGGGCCCGGCGCGGGCGAGCACGGCGGGAGCATCATTGCCCAGGGCACGCCGCAGAGCATCATGGCCGATCCCAACTCGATCACCGGCGCTTATCTGAGCGGCACGCGCAGCGTGTTTCGCGGCAAGCCGCGGCACGACGCCGCGCCCGAACACTGGCTCACCCTGAGCGGCGCCTGCGGCAACAATCTGCACGACGTCACCGCGCGTTTTCCGCTGGGGCGCATCACCTGCGTGGCGGGGGTGTCGGGTTCGGGCAAATCCACCCTGATCAACGACACCCTCTACGCCGCCTGCGCGCGCGAACTCAACCGCGCCGGGCTGGAGGCCGCACCCTATGCGGCCATTGAAGGGCTCGATCAGCTCGACAAAGTGATCGCAGTCGATCAGTCGCCCATCGGCCGCACCCCGCGCAGCAATCCGGCCACCTATACCGGGCTGTTCACCCCCATCCGCGAGCTGTATGCGCAGACGCCCGTGGCGCGCGAGCGCGGCTACGACGCCGGACGCTTCTCCTTCAACGTGAAGGGCGGCCGCTGCGAGGCCTGCCAGGGCGACGGCGCGGTGAAGGTGGAAATGCACTTCATGCCCGATCTTTATGTGCCTTGCGACGTGTGCGGCGGCCAGCGCTACAACCGCGAAACCCTCGAAGTCACCTACCGCGGCCTGAGCATCGCGCAGGCGCTGGAACTCACCGTGGAGCAGGCGCTGGAGACGTTTTCGGCCGTGCCCGCCATCGCCCGCAAGCTGCAGACGCTCAAGGACGTGGGGCTGGGCTATATCCGCCTCGGGCAGTCGGCCATCACCCTGTCGGGCGGCGAGGCGCAGCGGGTGAAACTGGCGCTCGAACTCTCCAAACGCGACACCGGCCGCACGCTCTACATCCTCGACGAACCCACCACCGGCCTGCACTTCGCCGACATCGAATTGCTGCTGGGCGTGCTGCTCAAGCTGCGCGAGGCCGGCAACACCATCGTCATCATCGAGCACAACCTCGACGTGCTCGCCAGCGCCGACTGGATCGTCGAGCTCGGCCCCCAGGGCGGCGCGGGCGGCGGCCGCCTCATTGCCGAAGGCACGCCGCAAGACATCGCCACCCACCCCGACAGCGTCACCGGCCCTTACCTCGGCCGGGTGCTGCGCGGCGCGTAACACAAGGCGGCGGCAACGCTGTTACCTTGCGCCCATCGTCAATCGCCCTCGCGGGCAAAGGAGCGCGGCATGGGACTCATCGGATTTTTGATCATCGGTCTGATCGCGGGCTGGCTGGCCGGCAAGATCACCAAAGGCAGCGGCTTCGGCGTGCTGGGCGATCTGGTGGTCGGCGTAGTCGGCGCCTTTATCGGAGGCTTCCTGTTCCGCATGCTGGGGCTGTTTCCCGGCGGCGGCATGTTGCCCAG
>NZ_JBYCKI010000072.1:0-5106 GCF_057473305.1 Thiomonas sp. TH-17 | reverse complement strand
GCAGCACCATGCCGCCCATGACCAAGATGAGCAGCGGCTCCAGAATGGTGGTCAGGGTCATGGCGCGGCGCTGCACTTCCTGCGCATGCTGCACGGCGGCGCGGTCGAGCATCTGCGGCAGGGTGCCGGTTTGCTCGCCCAGACGGATAAAGGTGATGAGCACGGGCGGAAAGCGCTTGTGCAGCGCCAGCGACTGGGCCAGCGAAGCGCCCTCGCGCACCAGGGCGATGGCCTCTTCCGCGTCGGCCTTGAGCAGGCTGTTGCTCAGCGTGTCTGCGGCGGCCTGCAGGGCGCGCAATATGGGCACGCCCGCCGCGCCCAGAATGCCCAGGGTGCTCGCGAAGCGCGCGGTGTTGATGCCGCGGATCAGCCGTCCAAACAGCGGGCTGCGCAGCATCATGGCGTCGAACGCCAGACGCGGCCCCGGCAGCTTCATGGCCTGCGCGAACACGACGGCGCCAACCGCGAGCACGATCAAAATCAGCCAGCCCCAGGCCCGCATGAAATCGGACACGGCGATCAGGCCGACGGTGAGCAGCGGCAGCTTCTGGTGCGCGCCCTGAAACACGCCGACCACCTGCGGCACGACGTAGGTGAGCAGCAGCACCACCACGGTGACGGCCACCAGCACCACGATGGCCGGATAGGCGAAGGCCTGCACCAGCTTGCCGCGCAGCGCCTGCTGGTCTTCGAGGTAGTCGGACAGCCGCTCCATCACCAGGCCCAGGTCACCGCTGTCTTCGCCGGCGCTCACCAGCGCGCGGTAGATGGGCTTGAATTCGCGCGGATACTGAGCCAGCGCATCGCCCAGACTGTGACCGGCGGAGACTTCGCTTTTGAGGTTGGAAAGCAGATTGCCGATTTCGGCTCGGTCGGCATCTTCGGCCAGGGCGGACAGGGCTTTCTCCACCGGCAGTCCAGACACCAACAGGCCCGCGAGCTGGCGGGTGAACAGGGTGCGTTCCTGGTTGTTGAACACCCGGCGCGCAAACCGGCGGCCGCTGGCCTGCACCGCTTCTTCGTGGATGCCTTCGACCTGCAGCGGGATGAGCCCGCGGCTGCGCAACAGGGTGCGGGCTCCACGGGCGCTGTCGGATTCGAGCACGCCGGACTGTTCGGCGCCTGCGGTGTCAAGGGCGGTGAAACGGTAGGCGGGCATGGCGCAGCGAGAGCGAAGACGGCCGTGATCAGTCGCGCGTCACGCGCAGCAACTCGGCCAGGCTGGTGATGCTGGTATCGATATAGCGTTGCCCGTCCTGGCGCATATTGCGCATCCCCGTGGCCTGGGCCAGGCGCCGCAACTCGGCCTCGGAGGCACGGGCGTGAATGGCGGCGCGCAGACCGTCGTCGACTTCGAACAGCTCGAACACGCCGGTGCGCCCGGTGTAGCCGGTGTGATTGCACGCAGGGCAACCCACGGGCACGAAACCCTGTCCATCGGGCGACGGCACTTTGCATGCCGGGCAGAGCTGGCGCACCAACCGCTGCGCCAGCACGCCCAGCAAAGATGAGGCGAGCAGAAAGGGCTCGACGCCCATATCGGTCAGGCGGGTGACGGCCGAGACGGAGTCGTTGGTGTGCAGGGTGGCGAGCACGAGGTGGCCGGTGAGCGAGGCCTGAATGGCGATCTGCGCGGTTTCGAAGTCGCGGATTTCGCCGATCATCACCACGTCGGGGTCTTGCCGCAGGATGGCGCGCAGGGCGCGGGCAAAGGTGAGGTCGATGCGGGCGTTGACCTGCGTCTGGCCGATGCCGGGCAGGTCGTACTCGATCGGGTCTTCCACCGTCATGATGCTGGTGGTGCTGGCATCGAGCCGGCTCAGCGCCGAGTAAAGCGTGGTGGTCTTGCCGCTGCCGGTCGGGCCGGTGACCAGCAGAATGCCGTGCGGCGCGCGAATGAGGGCATCGAAGTGGTCGAGCATGTCGGGCGCCATGCCCACGGCGCGCAGATTCAGCCGCGCCGCCGATTTGTCGAGCAGGCGCAGCACGGCGCGTTCGCCATGCACGCAAGGCAGAGTGGAAACGCGCACATCGAGGGTGCGGCCCCCGATGCGCAGGGCGATGCGGCCATCCTGCGGAAGACGCTTTTCGGCGATGTCGAGCTGCGAAAGAATCTTGATGCGCGAAATCAGCGCGCCATGCAAGGCCTTGTTGGGCCGCACCACTTCGCGCAGCGTGCCGTCCACGCGAAAGCGCACCACCGAAGCGGTTTCATAGGGCTCGATGTGGATGTCCGAAGCCCCTTCGCGCGCGGCCTGAGTGAACAGCACGTTGAGCATGCGGATGATGGGCGCGTCGTCGGCGGCTTCGAGCAGGTCTTCCACCGCGGGGATGTCCTGCATCAGCCGACCCAGATCGACGTCGCCCTCCACTTCGCTGATGACTGACGCGGCGCTGCCGTCGCGGGCGGCGTAGGCCGCACCGATGCGCGCCTGCAGGTCTTCAGCGGTGGTGCGATGCACCGCGCACAGCACATGCTGGCGCTGAACCTCGGCCAGCGCCGCGGGCCGCGTGGCCTCGCACATCCAGAGTTCGACGCCCTGGCCGTCGTCTTCGGCCAGCACCGCCTGGTCGCGGCAGAAGGTATAGGGCAAGGGATGACGCACGGACATGGTCGGGCAGCCGATTATTGAGCGGGTTGCAGGGTCACAAGCACCTGCTTGTCCAACAGTTGGGTGGAGTAATGGGTGGTCTCGCTGAGCTGGATGATCAGCCTCGTCTTGCCCTGCCCTTCCTGCGCCGACACAGCCTCCAGCGGAGCCAGTTTGAAGGTTTGCGCGCTGGACGAAACAAGGGATCGGGTTTTAGGAAAATCGAGCACGAGCCGTGTGGGGCGGGTCATGGTGAATGCTCTGGGCGGATTCGACACCGGATGGGCGAAAGAGAGATCCAGCACGATCTTGCCGTCCTCGTTGCGCGCATGCAGACCCTGCAAAACATTGCCTTCGGTCGCCGGCGCCGCGACAGAAGGCGATGCAGCAGAAGGCATGGCAGGCTCCGTTGCGACCGGGGCCGCAGCGAGAGAAGACCCAGGTTGCGCCGACCCGCTGGCACCCATATTCCCTATCGCCGGCAGCACCGGCCCCGGCATCTCGGGCATGCCGAGCTGCGCGGGCAGTTGCGCCTTGTCCTGCATGCCGCGCATGGTGTCGTAGCGTTGCTGGCTCAGCGCGTTGCCCTGATCTTCGGTGCGCACCACGATGGGCCGCAGGAACACCATCAGATCGGTCTTCTGCGCCGTACGCGAATTGGAGCGGAACAACGCGCCCAGTCCCGGAATGTCGCCCAGTCCCGGAATCTTGCTGTTGTTCTCGCTCACGTTGTCCTGCATCAGCCCGCCGAGCACAATGGTCTGGCCGTCGTTGACCAGCACGGCGGTCTGGATGGAGCGCTTGTTGGTGATGATGCCAGCGGCGTTGGTGGTGCTGGAAATGCTCGACACCTCTTGATAGACATCCATCTTGATCGCGCCGCCCGCGGTGATCTGCGGCCGCACTTTCAAGGTCAGGCCGACATCTTTGCGCTCGATGGTCTGAAACGGCGTGACGGTGGCGCTCGATCCGGTTTGCGCATACTGGCCGGTGACGAAGGGCACGTTCTGGCCGACGACGATCTTGGCCTCTTCGTTGTCAAGGGTCATCAGGTTGGGCGCGGAAAGGATGTTGGCGCCGTCCTGCGTCTGCAAAAAATTCGCCAGCAGACCCAACGTGGCCATGCCCGCCACGTTGTGCAGAATGCCGATGTTCAAGCCATTGGGGATGGCCAGCGAACCGCTGGCGAGCGCCGTGGCGGCCGAACTGCCGCCGCCGGAAATGGCCGCCTGCAGATTGATGATGTTCGAGCCGCCGGTGCCGTAATTGCTGCCACCGATAATGGCATTCTGATTGCCCGCGCTGCCGGCGATGGCTTGCCACTGAATGCCGAGTTGCGCCGCCTTGTTGGCATCGACCTCGGCGATCAGCGCCTCGACATAAACCTGCGCACGCCGCACGTCGAGCCGCTCGATCACCCGGCGCAGTTGCATGTAAACCGGCTGCGGCGCGTTGATGATGAGGGCATTGAGCGAGTTGTCGGCATAGACCGTGCCGCCCTGCGGCAAGGTCACCGTCGAGCCGCTGCTGGTGGCGGCGAATTCCGGCGCCTGGCCCAGCCCCGGGCTGGTCGCGCCAGACGAGCCTGAAGAAGATGCGTTGCTGTTGTTGCTGCCACCCGCCGACTGCGAGCCTCCCAGCGGCTTGGTCTGCGACTGCCCGCCCAGATCGCTGCCCGTGCCTTGCGCGGCCAGCACCCCGCGCAGGGTGCGAGCCAGATCGGCGGCGTTGGCATTGCGCAGATAGACCACATGGATGTTGTCCTGATCGCTTTGCGGCCGGTCGAGGCGGCGGATCATCTGCTCGATCTCGGCAAGTTGCGCGCCATTGGTGGCCCGCACGATCAGCGAGTTGCTGGCCGTCTCGGGCAGGATGACCGCGCGCATCGCGCCGCTGTTGGCGACGGCTGCCTGCACACCGGGAGCACCCGGACCACTCGAGGTGACCGTCTGCATGTCGATGAGCTTTTGCAGCGTGGGCGCCAGATCGCTGGCCACGGCATAGGTCAGCGGCACGACGGTGACTTCGGTGCCGGTGGGCACGTCAAGCGCGGCGATGATGCGCGCGATGCGCTTGAGGTTGTCGGCATAGTCGGTCACGACCAGCGCATTGCCGGAGGGGCTGACGTTGATGGTGTTGTTGGGCGAGATCAATGGCCGCAACACGGGCAGCAAGCTGCTGGCCGAGGCATTGCGCAACTGGAAGATCTGCGTGACCACCTGATCGCCACGCCCGGGAATGTGAGAAGGCGCCAGCCCGACGCCCACTGGCCCGCTCTGCAGCTTGGCGTCGGCCTCGGGCACGACCTGAAACACGCCGTCATGCTCCACCACGGCAAAGCCGGCCAGGCGCAACTGTGTGAGCAGCGCCTGGAAGACTTTCTGCGGCGGCACCGGCTTTTCAAACTGAAGGGTGACCTGACCCTTCACCCGCGGATCGACGATGAAATTGCGCCCCGTCGCCGCGGCCACCGCCTGCACCGCGCTGGCGATGTCGGCGTTGACCAGGTTGATGG
>NZ_JBYCKI010000071.1:0-26714 GCF_057473305.1 Thiomonas sp. TH-17 | reverse complement strand
GCGCTGCGTTATCTGTTGGGCCATGAGGGCATGTTGACCGTCAACCTCGGCACCGGCCAAGGCTACTCGGTGCTGCAGATGGTGCAGGCCTTCGGCAAGAGCATCGGCCGCGATCTGCCGTATGAAATCGTGGCGCGCCGCCCGGGCGACATCGCCGAATGCTGGGCCGATCCGGCGGCGGCGAAAGCCCTTCTGGGCTGGAGCGCCAAACGCGGGCTCGACACCATCTGCGCCGACGCCTGGCGCTGGCAGCAGGGCAACCCGGAAGGCTATGGCGCTTGATCGCTTCACTTGACTGAGATCGACCTCTCGTTTTATTGATGCCCCGCGCTTGCACCGGTTTGCTGCCGGGCGCTATGGTTAACCCTGAACCAACAGACTGAAAGGAACATCATGAGCAAAAGCACCCTGCATGCCTCATCAACCCCGATTCACATCGGCATTTCGGATGACGACCGCGCCAAAGTGGCCGAGCAGCTCTCGCACCTGCTGGCCGACACCTACACGCTCTATCTCACCACGCACAACTTCCACTGGAACGTGACCGGGCCGATGTTCAACAGCCTGCACATCATGTTTATGGAGCAGTACACCGAGCTGTGGAATGCGGTCGATCCGATTGCCGAGCGCATCCGCGCGCTTGGCTTTTCCGTGCCCGGCTCCTATCACGGCTTCAGCTCGCGCTCCAGCCTGGCCGACGTGCCGGCGCAGCCGCCCAAGGCTCAGGAGATGATCGGCATTCTGGTCAAGGGCCATGAGGCTGTGGCCAAGACGGCGCGCGCGGTGTTCACCGTGGCCGACGAAGTCAACGACCAGCCCACCGCCGACCTGATGACCCAGCGCCTGGACATTCACGAAAAAACCGCCTGGATGCTGCGCTCGCTGCTCGAAGGCTGATCGGCGTTCAGTCGTTTCCCCGTCATCCGTTTCATCGACGTTCCCTGCGTGGCGATAATTCACGCATGGAACGTTTGCGCTTATGGCTGGCCTTGATCCGTTGGGACAAGCCGGTCGGTTCTCTTCTCTTGTTGTGGCCGAGTCTGTCGGCTTTGTGGATCGCCAGCGAGGGGCGCCCAAGTTGGTGGCTGGTCGTCGTGTTCATCGCGGGCACGTTTCTCATGCGCTCGGCTGGTTGTGCCGTGAACGATGTGGCCGACCAAGACTTCGACCGCGCCGTGCGCCGCACCGCGCAGCGTCCGGTCACCTCGGGCAAGGTGTCCACCCGTGAGGCGTTGCTCGTGGGGGCGGTGCTGGCCCTCGCCGCCTTCGGCCTGGTGCTCACCACCAACGCGCTGACCATCCAGATGTCGGTCGCCGCCTTGTTCATCGCCATCGCCTACCCCTACACCAAGCGCTGGCTGGCGCTGCCGCAGGCCTATCTCGGCGTGGCCTTCAGCTTCGGCATTCCCATGGCCTTCGCCGCAGCGCGCGGCGACGTGCCGCTACTGGCCTGGGTGCTGCTGCTGGGCAATCTGTTCTGGGTGCTGGCCTACGACACCGAATACGCCATGGTCGACCGCGAAGATGATCTCAAGGTCGGCATCAAGACCTCGGCCATCACCTTCGGCCGCGCCGATGTGGCGGCGGTCATGGCGAGCTACGGCGCCTACGTGGCGCTGTGGGCCGCTGTGGGATGGGTGTTGCAACTGGCCTGGCCCTATTACCTGGGCGTGGCCGCGGCCGCAGCGCAGGCCGTGCATCATTACACCCTCATCCGCCATCGCAACCCGGCGCAATGCTTTCGCGCCTTCCGGCTCAACCACTATCTGGGCTTGGCGATGTTTGTCGGGGTCGTCTGCGCTTACGCCATCAACCCGTGAGCCGTTCCAGCGCCTCGCGGTAGCGGGCCAAGGTGTGCTGGATGACGTCGGCGGGCAAGGCGGGGGGCGGCGGCTGTTTGTTCCAGCCGGGCACGCCCTCGAGCCAGTCGCGCAGGAACTGCTTGTCGAAGCTGGGCGGCGAGTTGCCCTCAGCCCAAGTGTCGGCGGGCCAGAAGCGCGAGGAATCGGGCGTCAGCACTTCGTCCATCAGGGTCAGGACGCCGCTCTCGTCCAGGCCGAACTCGAACTTGGTATCGGCGATCAGGATGCCGCGCGCTGCGGCGTAGTCGGCGGCGCGTTGATAAAGGGTGATGCTGATGTCGCGCACCTGCGCGGCGAGTTCCGCGCCGATGGCCTGCTCCATTTGCGCGAAGGAAATGTTCTCGTCATGCTCGCCCAGCTCGGCCTTGGTGGCGGGGGTGAAGATGGGCGCGGGCAGCTTGCTGGCCAGCTTCAAGCCCGGCGGGAGGGCGACACCGCAAACCGCGCCGCTGGCTTGATAGTCTTTCCAGCCCGAGCCTGCGAGATAGCCGCGCACCACGGCTTCGATCGGCAGCGGTTTGAGGCGCTTGACCACCATGGCGCGGCCGCGCACCTGACTGCGCTCGTCTGCGGCCACCACGGTTTCGGGATCGATGTCGAGCAGATGGTTGGGCGCCACGTCGTGCAACAGGCCGAACCAGAACCGCGCCATGCGGGTGAGAATTTCGCCCTTGCCGGGAATGGGCTCGGCCATGATGACGTCAAACGCCGAGATGCGGTCTGTGGCCACCATCAGCAGGCGGTCGGCGCCGACGGCATAGTTTTCGCGCACCTTGCCGCGCGACAACAGGGGCAGGGAATGCAGGGAGGATTGCAGCAGGGCAGAGGTCATGGACGGGCTTTCATGGGTCACGGATGGATTGTAGAAATTTGCAGGGTTGAGTTTTTCACCCGCAGCGTTTCACAATAGGCGGGCCGCATGCGCGGCATCGACATAACGGAGACTCGATATGGCTGCAAAACGCATTCTGCTGTTGGCGGGCGATTACGCCGAAGATTACGAAACCATGGTGCCGTTCCAGACTCTGCTGACCGTGGGGCACACGGTGCACGCGGTCTGCCCCGACAAAAAGGCGGGCGATCAGGTGAAAACCGCGATTCACGACTTCGAGGGCGCGCAGACCTATTCCGAAAAGCCCGGCCACAACTTCACCCTCAACGCCACGTTCGCCGAAGTGAAGGCCGAGGACTACGACGCGCTGGTCATCCCCGGCGGGCGCGCCCCCGAATACTTGCGGCTCAACCCCAAGGTGCTCGATCTGGTGCGGCATTTTTTCAGCGCCAACAAGCCGGTTGCGGCGGTGTGCCACGGCGCGCAGATTCTGGCGGCGGCGGGCGTGCTGCAGGGGCGCAAGTGCTCGGCCTATCCGGCCTGCGGCCCTGAAGTGCGCGAGGCCGGCGGAGACTATGCCGACATTCCGGTTGATCAGGCGGTGACGCAGGGCAATCTGGTGACTGCCCCGGCCTGGCCCGCGCATCCGGCCTGGATGGGGCAGTTTCTCAAGCTGCTGGGGACGCAGATCACGCTGTAACGCGCGTGCAGACGCCATGAAAAACGCCGACTTGAAGTCGGCGTTTTTTGTGGGTCGCCAAGAGATCAGCTCAGCACCGTCATGCTCAGGCGGCGGCGGTAGCCCTCCACCGTGGGATCGGTGACCGGGGGCTGGCCTGGCGCGGGCTTGGGGGCATCTGCAGGCGTCATCAGTTCGAGGATGTTGACAAAGGTCTTGCGCGCGCGGTCTTCGCTCCAGCTTTTGTCGCGCATGAGGATGTCGAGCAGTTCGTCCAGCGCCGCCGTCCACTGCTGCGCGGCCATGTGTTGCTGCGCCAGGGCGTAGCGGGCATCGAAGTCGCGCTTGTTGGCGGCGATGCTGGCCTGCAGCGCGGCAACAGGGGGCAGCCCGGGCGCGGCCTGCGCGGCGGCAAGCCAGTCGGCCAAGGCCTGGATGCGGGCGTCGGCCAGCGCCTTGCCGGCAATGGGCTCGAACGCCAGCTTCGCGTCGGCGGTGCGGCCGTCTTTGAGTAGCAACTCCACATACGCCTTGCGCGCGTTGTCGTTGGCCGGATTGGTGGCCAGGTCTTGCTGCAGCTTTTCCAGCAGCGGCGGCGCGGGTGCAGACTCGGTTTCGGCATCGCTCGGTTCGGCCTCGTCCGCCTGCTCCGGCGCGGTGTCGGGGACGTGCTTGTCGAGAAATTCGCGGATCTGGCCTTCCGGCAGCGCGCCCACGAAACCGTCCACCGGCTGGCCGTCTTTGAGCAGCATGACCATGGGAATGCTGCGCACGCCGAATGCGGCGGCCAGTTCCTGCTCTTCTTCGGTGTTGATTTTCACCAGCTTGAAGCGGCCTTCGTAAGCCACTTCCAGTTTTTCGAGAATGGGGCCAAGCGCGCGGCAGGGGCCGCACCACGGCGCCCACAGATCCACCAGCACGGGCACGGTGTTCGAGGCTTCTACGACTTCGGTTTCAAAATTGGCAACGGTGGCATCAATCATGTTCGACTCCTGAATGAGCAGGGCAAATGGGAGCGGTCGGCGCCATACCAAGGGGTGTATGCAGGCGCACGATCTGCGTTTGGATGGAGCATAGCGGGGCGCGATTTCAAGGGCTTGGTCCACTGCTTCTTAAAATCACCCGTTTACAGGCGTTGCACAGGAGAGAGCAGATGGCCGCAATCGGCGTGGTGATGGGGTCGCAAAGCGACTGGGAGGTGATGCGCCATGCGGCGGACATCCTCGTCCGCTTTGGGGTGGCGCACGACTGCCAGGTGGTCTCGGCCCACCGCATGCCCGACGATCTGTTTGCCTACGCCGACAGCGCGCAGCAGCGCGGACTGCGTGCCATCATTGCCGGTGCGGGCGGCGCGGCGCATCTGCCGGGCATGCTCGCGGCCAAGACCACGGTGCCGGTGCTAGGCGTGCCGGTACCGAGCAAGTATTTGCGGGGCGAAGATTCGCTTCTGTCCATCGTGCAGATGCCCAAGGGCGTGCCGGTGGCCACTTTTGCCATCGGCGAGGCCGGTGCGGCGAATGCCGCGCTGTTTGCCGTGGCGATGCTGGCGGCGCACGACAGCGCGTTGCGCGATCAGCTCGACGCCTTTCGCGCGGAGCAGACCGCCGCAGCCCGCGCCATGCGGGTGGGGACTTCGGCATGAGCCAGGGCGCTGCATTCATTCCTCCCGGCGCCACGCTTGGCGTGCTCGGAGGCGGGCAGTTGGGCCGCATGTTTGCCCAGGCGGCGCAGAGCGCGGGATATGGCGTGGCCGTACTCGAGGCCGACGAAGCCGCGCCCGCAGCGCAGGTCACCGGCATCCATCTGGCGGCGCGCTATGACGACCCGCTGGCGCTCGATCAACTCGCCCACGAATGCGCCGCGGTGACGGTGGAATTCGAGAATATTCCTGCGCACTCGATGCAGTGGCTGGAGTCGCGCGTGCCGATGGCGCCCGCACCGCAGGCCGTGGCTGTGTGCCAGGACCGGGCGCAGGAAAAGGCCTTGTTCCAGCGGCTGGGCGTGCCTTGTGCGCCGTATGCGGTGCTGACCGCGAGCAGCGGCCTTGGTGCGGTGGGCACTGACGTGTTTCCCGGCATTCTCAAAACCGCCCGGCTGGGCTACGACGGCAAAGGGCAGATTACGGTGCAAACAGCCACCGACCTGCCTGCGGCATGGACTGCCTTGGGCGGTGTGGACTGCGTGCTGGAGAAAAAACTCGATCTCGCGTTTGAATTGTCCGTCGTCATGGCGCGCGGCCGCGACGGTTGCGCCGTGCTGTACGAGCCGCAGCAAAACCTGCACCGCGACGGCATTCTGTTCGCCAGCTTTTCGCCCGGCGCGTCCATCACCCCCGAAATCGCCGAGGCCGCGCAGAACGCCGCAGCCACAGTAGCGGAGGGGCTGAACTATGTGGGCGTGCTCTGCGTGGAATTTTTTGTGCTGCGCGATGGTCGCCTACTCGCCAACGAAATCGCGCCGCGCCCGCACAACTCCGGCCACCACACCATTGACTCCTGCACCGTGTCGCAGTTTGAGCTGCAGTGGCGCACCCTGGTGAACGCGCCGTTGCTAGTGCCCAGGCAGCACAGCGCCACGGTCATGCTCAACCTTCTGGGCGATCTTTGGTTCGACGCCGCAGGCCAGCAGCGCGAGCCCGACTGGGCCACCGTGCTGGCGCAGCTTGGTGCGCATCTGCACCTCTACGGCAAGCACGCGCCGCGCAAGGGCCGCAAGATGGGCCACCTCACCTGCACGGCGGCCACCCCTGCGCAAGCGCGCCAGACCGCGCTGCACGCCTGCACCGTGCTCGGCCTGGATCCCTTCTGACGTGAGCGAGGTGAACACCGACGCCCAGGTGCGTCCGCGCGAGATTGTCGATGCCGTGCGCCGTTTGGAGGCGGGCGAACTGGTCGGCCTGCCGACTGAAACCGTCTACGGCCTGGCCGCCGACGCCGAGAACGCGCAAGCCGTCGCCAAAATCTACGCCGCCAAGGGGCGGCCCGCCGACCATCCCGTGATCGTGCATCTCCACCGCGCCGCCGATCTGGGGCATTGGGCGTCCGAAGTGCCTGAAACCGCGCGCAAACTTGCCGCCGCCTTCTGGCCCGGGCCGCTCACCTTGATTTTGCCGCGCAAACCTGGCGTGGCCGACGCCTGCGCCGGTGGACAGAACACCATCGGCCTGCGCTGCCCCTCCCATCCCGTCGCCCAGGCCGTGCTGGCGATTTTCAAAGGCGGGCAGGGCGGGCTGGCTGCGCCTTCGGCCAACCGCTTCGGCCGCATCAGCCCCACCACGGCGGCGCATGTGCATGCAGAACTCGGCGACGACCTGCTGGTGCTCGACGGCGGCGCCTGCGCCGTGGGCATCGAGAGCACCATCGTCGATTGCACGGTGCAACCGCCGCGCATCCTGCGCCCGGGGCAGTTGCAGGCGGCTGAACTGGCCGACGCGCTCAGTGTCTCTGCCGAGGCCCTGCTGCGCCCGGCGGATGGCGCGCCGCGTGTTGCCGGTGCGCTGCCCGCACACTACGCGCCCCGCACATCGTTGCGGCTGCGCAGCCGCGAGCAGATCAACGCTGATTTGAAGCAAACGGGAAACATCACGCCACGTGTCGGTGTGCTGGCGCGGTATGCGTCAGAGGGCGGCGCGGCTGCAGCCTGGGTTCAACTGCCCGACGATCCAGCCGCTTACGCGCAAAGGCTGTACGCCGCGCTGCGCGAACTCGACGGAGCAGGGCTTGAGCAGATCTGGGTCGAGGCTGTTCCGTCCACCCCGCTCTGGCTGGCCTTGCAAGACCGCCTGAGCCGGGCGGCGCATGGTTCAGGCGCGGGGCAGTGAAGCTTTCATTTGGCCCATATGTAACTAAATGTGGCAAAAATGCAAACCTGTGCGAAATGCGGAAAACCGCCCTTGCGACGCCATTTCCCCTCGGTTATGCTGAACCGAACGGTCGTTCTATTTTGACCCGCCCGCCTGCAGGTCAGCAGGCCTACAACAATGTTTGAGGAGATGTTCATGCGGAATCGTGTCTGGATTGCGCTGGCCCTGGCCAGTGCCTTGGGCTTGGCCGGTTGCGGCGGTGGCGGAGGCAACCCCTCGGCGCCCACGCTGTCAACCGTGGCCAGTGTGAACGCGGCCAGCACGGCGCCGACATCAGCGCCTAGTGGGGGGTTCAAGCAGATGGTGGTGTTTGGCGACAGCTTGTCGGACGATGGGGCATACACCCTGGCGGCGGTCAGCACCTATGGGGCAACCGTACCGTTCACCGGGTTGCCCTATCCGGCGGGCGGTCAGTTCACGGTCAATGGAGACACGACCGGCAATTGGACTGGAGTTCTGGCAGCAAGCCTGTACGTCGGATTGACTCCAAATGTGATTGGCTACGGTACAACCTCGGGCGTCATGTATCTTGGAGCAACCGGCGCCACCTCAACGCCTGCTTTTTGTGCGTTCAGCGCACCCGCAGCCTCCGGGCAGGCCACTTGCACCAATTTCGCCCAAGGGGGCTCCATGGTGAGCAATCCGAACGGTATCGGCCACAGCACCGGCGCGCTGACTTTTCCGGTCACCACGCAAGTGCAAAACTACCTCACGCAGTTCGGCGGCAGTTTCAACAGTAATCAGTTGGTGACGGTGCTGGCCGGAAACAACGATGTTTTCACCGCGTTGGGAACGGTGAGTGCCAGCGTGGCTCAGGCCGTCAAGCAGGCCGTCACGAGCGCCCTGCAGCAAAACCCCAGCCTGACGCAAGCGCAGATTGCGGCCATTCAGGCCACTGCGCAGCACGATGCAACCTCGCAGGCGGTTGCTGTCGCGCAGGCGACCGTGGCGCAAGCGGCAGACGAACTGGCCGCCCAAGTCAATCTGATCACCAGCAAGGGAGCGAAGTACGTGATGGTCTACACCTTGCCGGATTCATCGCAGACGCCGTTTGGCCGCGGTTTGCCCTACACCGGCATGACGCCTCCGCAAGCTCCGCCAGCAGGTTATGTGTGCGACAACACCGTGACCACAACCCCGTGCTATCTGTTGTCGAATCTGGTGCAGGTATTCAACCAACGCCTGCTCAATGATTTGCAAGGGCAACCTGTCAAGGTGCTTGATGGCTACAGCCTGCTCAATCAGGAAATTGCCAACCCATCGCAGTTTGGTTTCACCAATGTAACGACGCCATGGTGCGACCCGGCCACTACGAGTTCTCTGCTCTGCAATGTGAACACGCGTTATACGGCAGCGGGTGCAAGCACGGCCAATCTCGGCACTTGGCTGTTCGCGGATTCCGTTCATCCCACACCTGCTGGCTACAAAATCATTGCCAGCACGACTCTGCAGGCGATGAAGGGTTTCGGCTGGATTTCGCAATAAACCCGCAGCACACATAAAACTTCTGAGGAGAACTCATGATGCGTCAATCGCGATTCAATGTTCTGCGCGGTGCTTTGATGGCTGCGGGCTTGGCGGCGGGGGCGGTGTTGGCCCCTGCAGCCATGGCGGACGACACCGGGCCGCAAAACACCGTGTTCGTGGGACTGGCTTATTTGCAGAACCATTCCAAATCGGCCAACCTGAGCGGGTACAACACGCCACCCAATCTCAATCTGGATGTGGGCGATGCCACCACGCTGGGGCTGGTGTACGTGCGCGACCTGCCGGGGCCGTTCAGCTTCGAATTGGTGCTGGGCTACCCGCCGCGGGTACGCACCGATGCCGCGGGATCGGGCTGGGGCGCGCTGCGGGGGGCGGGCGTGACGGATGTGGATGTCTACTCCCCGACGGCATTCATCAACTATCACTTCTTCGGCGACTACGCCAAGTGGGATCCCTTTGTCGGCGTGGGTCTGAACTACACCAAGTTCACCAATACCAAGGCCTTGCCGCCGCTGACGGGTGCGCAAGGGCCGACAAAGATCAACCTCTCAGATTCCTGGGGAGCTGCGGCGCACGTCGGTCTGATCTACCGCTTCAATTCCAAGTGGTCGGTGGTGGGTACCGTGGCCGTGGCAGACGTGCAGAGCGATCTGACTTCCACGTCTTATTCACCCGTCAATCCTTCGGTCATCACCTCGCAGGCGAAGACACACATCAACTTCCATCCCATCATCTACACCCTGGCCGTGGGCTATAGTTTTTAGAGTTTTGCTCACGCTGCAAGTTGTGGAAAGAGGGGGCTTCGGCCCTCTTTTTTTTGGGCGCCGTAAGCAGAAAATAATCTGTCTTTATATACAGCTGTGCTACATTGCGCAGCAGTGCTATTCAGACATGAGGAACGTGCCATGGAACAGGGAAAATCCGCAGTGAATCCAGAAAAAGCCAAGGCGCTTGCCGCCGCGTTGTCGCAAATCGAAAAGCAGTTCGGCAAGGGCACCATCATGCGCATGGCCGATGGCGAGGCGCAGCATGACATTCAGGTGGTGTCCACCGGCTCTCTGGGGCTGGACATTGCGCTGGGCGTGGGCGGTCTGCCGCGCGGCCGGGTGGTCGAGATCTACGGGCCAGAGTCCTCGGGCAAGACCACGCTCACACTCCAGGTCATCGCCGAAATGCAGAAGCTCGGCGGCACCTGCGCCTTCATCGACGCCGAGCACGCGCTCGACGTGCAATACGCCTCCAAACTCGGGGTGCAACTGCCTGATCTGCTGATTTCCCAGCCCGACACGGGTGAGCAGGCGCTTGAAATCGTCGACGCGCTGGTGCGCTCCGGCTCGGTGGACATGATCGTGATCGACTCGGTGGCTGCGCTCACGCCCAAGGCCGAAATCGAGGGTGAGATGGGCGATTCGCTGCCAGGTCTGCAGGCCCGGCTGATGAGCCAGGCGCTGCGCAAGCTCACCGCCAACATCAAGCGCACCAACTGCCTGGTCATTTTCATTAACCAGATCCGCATGAAAATCGGCGTGATGTTTGGCAATCCCGAAACGACGACCGGCGGCAACGCGCTCAAGTTCTACTCTTCGGTGCGTCTGGACATCCGCCGCATCGGCGCCATCAAGAAGGCCGAAGAGGTCATCGGTTCGGAAACCCGCGTCAAGGTGGTGAAGAACAAGGTGGCGCCGCCGTTCAAACAAGCGGAGTTCGACATTCTGTATGGTGAAGGCGTGTCGCGCGAAGGCGAAATCGTTGATCTGGGGGTGGTTGCCAAACTGGTGGAGAAGTCCGGCTCCTGGTATGCCTACAACGGCGAGAAAATCGGCCAGGGTAAGGACAACGCGCGCGAATTTCTCAAGTCAAATCCCGACATCGCCCGCGAGATCGAGAACAAGGTCCGCGTCAGTCTCGGCGTGCCTGAGGCCAATGCGCTGATGACGGCCGATATGTCCGAGGAAGAGCAAGACTGAGTCCGTTGCAATGAGCCTGCCTCGCGCCCAGCCTTCTTTGCGTGCGCGGGCCGTGCGCTATCTCTCGCAACGGGAGCACAGCCCGTTGGAACTGCGGCGCAAGCTGCTGCGCTATTGCGAAGAGCCCGAAGAGGTCGAGGCGCTGCTAGCCAGTCTGGAGCAGGCGGGTCTGCTCAGCAGTGAGCGTTTTGCCCAGTCGTTGATCCATCGACGGCAGCAACGCTACGGCAATTTGCGCATCGCACAAGAACTCGACGCGCACGGCCTGTCGTCCGATGCCACGGCAAATCTGCGTCAGGTTTTGAAAGACAGCGAACTGACTCGCGCCCACGCCGCTTGGGCGCGAAGGTTCCAGGCGCTTCCGAAGGACGCTGCCGAGCGGGCCAAACAGGCTCGTTTTTTGGCTCAGCGTGGCTTCAGCGGGGACGTCGTCCGCGCGGTTTTGCGCGGTGAGGGCACGGAAGACGTCGACTGACTTGCTGCGCCGCAGCAGGCTGCTACACTGATTCTTGCGCTTCATCAAAAATAGATCAGCCATGCGCGACACTCCTGCCGCCCCGTCATCGCCCAATCGCCGTCTGGTTCACCGCCGCAGTCTCAGTGTCGAGGTCTATGCGCGAGAGGATGGATTGTGGGATCTGCAGGCCGAATTGCGGGACGTGAAAACGCGCGATCTCACCCTGTCCGAACGCACCCGCCCGGCGGGCATTCCGGTGCACGACATGCTGCTGATCGTCACCATCGACGACGCGCTCAACATCGTCGATGCCCGCTCGCACACCCTGTTCAGCCCTTACGACACCTGCGGCGATCACGATGACGCCTACCGGCGGCTGATCGGCCTCAATCTGCTGCGCGGATTTCGCGCCGCCGTGCGCGAGCGCCTGGGCGGCGTGCTGGGCTGCACCCATCTCACCGAATTGACGCAGGTACTGCCCACCGCCGCGATTCAGGGTCTGGCAGGTCTGACCCAAATCGCCTTGCCCGTCACCGAAACCGAACGCCCCGCCGGTATGCCTTTTCAGCTCAACCGCTGTCACGCCCTGCGGCTGGACGGGCCCGCGGTGGCCGAGTTTTATCCCCGTTGGGCGCAACAGACTGCGCCACAACGCACCGAAGGCACAATGCCTACACCCCAAGTCGAGGACGAGACGCCATGAAAATCCATGAATATCAGGCCAAGCAATTATTGAGAGAACACGGTGTGCCGGTTCCACGCGGCAAGCCCGCGTTTTCCGTCGATGAGGCCGTCGCAGCAGCGCAGGAGTTGGGCGGCCCGGTCTGGGTGGTGAAGGCGCAGATTCACGCGGGCGGGCGAGGCAAGGGCGGCGGTGTCAAGCTGGCGCGTTCGATCGATGAGGTGCGGCAACTATCCCTGCAAATCCTGGGCATGCAGCTCGTCACCCATCAAACCGGGCCTGCGGGGCAGAAGGTGCGACGGCTGCTGATCGAGGATGGCGCCGATATCCAAAAAGAGTATTACGTCGCCGTGCTCACCGACCGTGCCACGCAAAAAGTGGCCGTCATGGCGTCGAGCGAAGGCGGCATGGATATCGAGGAAGTGGCCGCCCAAACGCCGGAGAAAATTCTCAAGGTGTTTGCCGATCCGCTGGTTGGTTTGCAGGATGCGCAAGGTCTGGAACTGGCCGCGGGCATCGGCATTCCGCTCGCCTCGCAGGCTATGGCGATTGACGTTTTCAAGAAGCTCTACCAGTGCTACATGGACACCGACGCCTCACTGGTGGAGATCAACCCGCTGATTCTCGAAGGAAACGGCCAGATCAAGGCGCTCGATGCCAAATTCAACATCGACGACAACGCCCTGTTCCGCCACCCCGAAATCGAGGCGCTACGCGATCTCGATGAGGAAGACCCCGCCGAGGTGCAGGCGCACAAATTCGATCTGGCCTACATCCAGCTCGACGGCAACATCGGCTGCCTGGTCAACGGCGCCGGGCTGGCCATGGCGACGATGGACACCATCAAGCTGTTCGGCGGCTCGCCCGCCAACTTTCTTGATGTGGGCGGCGGCGCCACCACCGAAAAGGTGACCGAGGCGTTCAAGATCATGCTGCACAACCCGCATGTCAAGGCGATTCTGGTCAACATCTTCGGCGGCATCATGCGCTGCGACACCATTGCCGAGGGCGTGATCGCCGCCTCGCGCACCGTGGGGCTGAGCGTGCCGCTGGTGGTGCGCATGAAGGGCACCAACGAGGAAATCGGCCGCAAGATGCTGGCCGACTCCGGCCTGCCCATCATCAGCGCCAACACCATGGGCGAGGCGGCACAAGCCGCCGTTCATGCCGCGCAGGCCTGAGCCGCGCCCCACAGAACAAGAGGACAACATGGCTATCCTGATCAATAAAGACACCAAGGTCATCACCCAGGGCATCACCGGCAAGACAGGGCAGTTTCATACCCGCATGTGCCGCGACTATGCCAATGGCAAGAACTGCTTCGTCGCCGGGGTCAACCCCAAGAAGGCTGGCGAAAATTTCGAGGGTATTCCCATCCACGGCACTGTGGCTGACGCCAAGGCAGCCACGGGTGCCACAGTTTCGGTCATCTACGTGCCCCCGGCTGGCGCGGCTGCCGCCATCTGGGAGGCCGTGGAGGCTGATCTTGATCTGGCGATCTGCATCACCGAGGGCATTCCCGTGAAGGACATGCTGCTGGTGCGCAACCGCATGAAGGCGAAAGAGGCGGCCGGTGGCAAGAAAACCCTGCTGCTCGGGCCGAACTGCCCCGGCCTGATCACGCCTGACGAAATCAAGATTGGCATCATGCCGGGGCATATTCACCGCAAGGGCCGCATCGGCATCGTGTCGCGGTCGGGCACGCTCACCTACGAGGCCGTGGCGCAGGTCACGGAACTCGGTCTGGGCCAGAGCAGCGCGGTGGGCATCGGCGGCGATCCGATCAACGGCCTCAAGCACATCGACATCATGCGGGCGTTCAACGACGACCCCGATACCGATGCCGTCATCATGATCGGCGAGATCGGAGGTTCCGACGAGGCCGAGGCCGCGCGCTGGTGCAAGGCTCACATGAAAAAGCCGGTGGTCGGCTTCATCGCGGGGGTCACGGCGCCACCGGGCAAGCGCATGGGGCATGCCGGCGCTCTGATCTCCGGCGGGGCCGACACGGCCGATGCCAAGCTCGCCATCATGGAGGAATGCGGCTTTACGGTCACGCGCAATCCGTCTGAAATGGGCAAGCTCCTCAAGCAAGTTCTGCGCTAAGCCGTGTAAACGCCGGGGCTGCCCCCGGTTACAAACGGTATGATGCGAGACAAGTCCCGATGGGACTGCATACATACCTTCCGGGGCAGCCATCGGCATGGAACACTATCTCACCGTCGAGTTCTTGACGGCCATCGGTCAGATCGTTCTGATCGACATTCTTCTGGGCGGAGACAACGCCGTGGTCATTGCATTGGCCACGCGCAAGCTCCCGCCGCATCAACGCAAGCTCGGCATTCTGTGGGGTACCGCGGGTGCCATCGTGCTGCGTGTGGTGCTGATTTTTTTCGCGCTGACGCTGCTCAAGCTGCCTTTCCTCAAGATTGTCGGTGGGCTGCTGCTGTTCTGGATCGGCATCAAGCTGCTCGCTCCGCAAGAGGAAGAGGGGCACGGCGATGTGCAGGCGGCAGACAAGTTGTGGGCCGCAGTCAAGACCGTCATCATCGCCGACTTCGTGATGAGCCTGGACAACGTGATCGCCATTGCCGGTGCAGCGCAAAACGCCGGAGAGCAGCACAGCATGCTGCTGGTGGTGTTCGGCCTGCTGCTGAGCGTGCCCATCATCGTCTGGGGCAGCCAGTTGGTCATCCACTTGATGCAGCGTTTTCCGGTCATCATCATCCTGGGGGCCATGCTGCTGGGCTGGATTGCCGGTGGCCTGCTGGTCACCGATCCCGCTGTGGAGCACTGGGTTGAAGCGCTGCCCTGGGCGGCCTACGCAGAGAAGATTGCCGGGCTGATCGGCGCCATCGTGGTGTGGGCCGTAGCAAAGCTGATTTATCGCCGCCCCTCGGCTTCTGCGGCATGAGCACCATCATGGCTAAAGCGCCTAGTTCCAACCCCGCCCTGCAGTACGAAATGATCAGCCTCACCCATACGGGGCGGGTGCGCGAGCACAACGAAGACGCGGTGGCATTCGACGCTCTGGCGCAGGTTGCCGTGCTGGCCGACGGCATGGGTGGGTACGCTGCCGGAGAAGTGGCCAGCGGCATGGCGACGGCGCAGATCTGCGCGCGCATTTCCCGGCTGAAGGCCGACTATCCGAAGGTGACCGCACTCGATCTGTCCACCGAACTTCGTTTTGCGGTGCGCCATGTCAACGCCGAGATTCTGCGGGCCGCGCGCAGCAATGCGCAGTATGCCGGGATGGGCGCCACGCTGGTTGCCGTGGCGTTTACTGGCAATGTGGCGGTCATCGCCCATGCAGGCGATTCTCGCGCGTATCTGCTGAGGCAGAATCAACTGCGCCTGCTCACGCACGACCACTCGGCCCTGCAGGAGCAGATCGACATGGGGCTGATCCTGCCCGAGGACGCGGAAACGATAGGCGGAAAAAATCTGGTCACGCGGGCGCTTGGCGTGGATGCCCGGCTCGACCCGGATGTGGGCATGCATCCCATGATGACGGGGGACTTGTTGCTTCTGTGTTCAGATGGCTTGAACGATATGTTGACTGATGCCAAAATCGAAGCTGTGATGCGGCAATATGCCGAGCATCCTGCGGCGGCTGCGCGCCAGCTGGTGGATGATGCCAATGTGGCGGGTGGGCGTGACAATGTTTCCGTCATTCTGGTGACTGTGCGCTGACTCAGCCGATGCGTTTTTTCATGCGTTTTTTTTCTTTTCCGATCTGACTCATTAAACGGACTTCAAATCGTGGCCAAACTCGTGATTACCCTGGATGGCAAGGTTTTGAAAGAGGTCGTGCTCAGCAAAGACCGCACGACGCTCGGGCGTCGTCCGTACAACGATGTGGTCATCGACAATCTGGCGGTCAGCGGCGAGCACGCCGTGTTGCTGCGCGATAGCGGAACGGATGCCGAGAGCTACACCATTCAAGACCTGGGCAGCACCAACGGCACCTATCTGAACGGCGCGCCCATCAAGTCCAGCCCCTTCCGCGAAGGCGACACGGTCGATATTGGCAAGTACAGTCTGCGACTCCTGTCCGATACGCGTCAGACCACCTTCGGCCCGTCACGCTTTGGCGCTTCCACTGGGTTTGGCAATTCCCGTTTCGGTAATTCGGGTTTTTCCGATTCGCGCACCCGGGCGGGAGATGCCGAACGCAGCTACAAGATCAAGGTGCTCAGCGGGGATGCGGCGGGGCGGGAAATTCTGCTCAGCAAGGAGCAGACCACCTTTGGCCAGCGCGGCACCCTGGTGGTCAGCGTGATGCACAAGCCGCGCGGCTACGAACTCGTGCAGGTCGAGGGCGAAAAGCGGGCGCAGGTCAATGGCATTTCGCTCGGCCTCATGCCCGTGGTGCTGCGTTCCGGCGATGTGATCAACCTCACCGGCATTCAGTTGCAGTTTCTGCAGGTTTGAGCGCTGCTTGGCTTTGAGCGCCCCCTGGGCTGGGCTGCGCCCACCCCGCCCCCAGTGGGGGATGAGGCCTGCGGCTCCCAGCTGCCCTGCGGCAGTTGGGACGGAGCCGAATCCGAGCGGCTTGCAAACCGTGAGGTGGACAAGGAAACTTGGGACGGCCCGGCGTTTACTTGAGAGCGCCCCCAGACCTGCCGCGTTCGCGTCAGGCCCCCCGAGGGGGATGAGAAAACTTGGGGCGGCCCGGCGTTTTCTCATGAGGAGCGCTCAAAGCAAAACGCCCGCAAGGGCTAGGGCCGATGCGGGCGTTTTTCTGCAGCGGGCTGTTTAGCGAGGCACGCGCATGACCTTGAGCATATTGGTGCCGCCCGCCGAGCCGATCGGCTCGCCGCAGGTGATGGCATAGCTGTCGCCAGAGGCCACGGCGTTTTTCTCGATCAGCCGGGCTTCGGCCTGGTTGAGCAGGGCGTCGCGGTCGGTGGTGCTGAAGCTCAGCAGCATCGGGCGCACATTGCGATATAGCGCCATGCGCCGCACCGAGGTTTCGCTGCGTGACAGCGCATAAATCGGCACATTGACACGGTGGCGGCTCATCCACAGCGCGGTGGAGCCTGATTCGGTCAGCGCCACAATGGCCTTGCAGCCGAGGTGGTGCGCGGTGAACAGCGCGGCCATGGCGATCGACTGATCGATGCGGGTGAACTGCTTGTTGACGAAGTCGTGTTCGAGCTTGACCTCTTCGTAGGTTTCCGCCGCCTCGCAGATGCTGGCCATCGCCTCGACTGTCTCCACCGGGTACTTGCCGGCCGCCGTTTCCGCCGACAGCATGACCGCATCGGTGCCGTCGAGCACCGCGTTGGCGACGTCAGACACTTCGGCGCGGGTGGGTACGGCGTTGACGATCATCGACTCCATCATCTGGGTGGCGGTGATCACCACACGGTCCATTTCGCGCGCCATACGGATCATGCGCTTTTGCAGCGCGGGAACTGCGGGATTGCCGACTTCCACCGCGAGGTCGCCCCGCGCCACCATGATGCCGTCGGAGGCGCGCAGAATTTCCGGCAGCGCGGGAATCGCCTCGACCCGCTCGATCTTGGCGATGAGCGCGGGCTTGTGGTGGTAGGGCTCGCCGGCGACGTTGGCGAGTTGGCGCGCCAGCTCCATATCGGTGGCGTTTTTGGGAAAGGACACGGCGAGATAGTCGGCCTGGAAGGACATCGCGGTGCGAATGTCCTCCATGTCCTTGGCGGTGAGAGCGGGGGCCGACAGTCCGCCGCCCTGCTTGTTGATGCCCTTGTTGTTCGACAGTTCGCCGCCGATGGTGACGACGGTGTGGATTTCTTCTCCGCTCACACTCTCGACGGTGAGCACGATGAGGCCGTCGTTGAGCAAAAGACGGTCGCCCGCGTGCACGTCGCGCGGCAGGTCTTTGTAGTCGAGCCCGCAGCGGGTTTCATCGCCGATTTCGCAGGTTGCGTCGAGAACGAATTTCTGCCCGGGTTGCAGCATGACCTTGCCGTCCTTGAACCGGCCCACCCGAATTTTCGGGCCTTGCAGATCGGCCATGATGGCAACGGACTTGCCCAGACGGGTGGCCGTTTCGCGGATGAGTTGGGCGCGGTCGATATGGTCTTGCGCCTTGCCATGAGAAAAGTTGAGCCGAACGACATCGACCCCGGCCGCGAGCATGCGTTCGAGGATGTCTGGCGAGGAACTGGCGGGGCCGATGGTGGCAACGATTTTGGTGGCGCGGGACATGGGTAGCGGGATATTGGGGATGGGCAAAAGAACGCGATCAGTGAAAATGTGGAATCCCTCACAGGAAACCGGGGTGTAGTGTAGATCGTGCTCTTGACGATTTCGCGTTAGCCGTCAGAATCTCGTCAGCCTGGTTGACCCGGCTCACCCAGCGCACTCCGAAAATCCCGACACTCCACTTTTCTTCCTCCATGAGCGACCCCTTTCAGCCCGAGCCCAACCCGGCCATGAGCCTCAAGGCGGAGCTTTGGCCCGGACTGGCCGCCGTGCCGGAAGTCAGAAGTCTGCTCGAAGCGGTCGATTTGCCCATAGGCCGTTGGGACGCCGACGGGCGGCTGACGTTTTTCAATCCGCCCTATCTGAGCTGGGCAAGGCGAGAGCCTGACCAACTGCGCGGCAGAACGCTCAAAGAGCTTTACGGCGATGAGGCCTGGATTGCGGCGCAGCCTGCGTTCGAGCGGGGGTTCGCGGGCCAGCAGGCCGATTACCTGCGTCTGCTGCGGCATCTCGATCCGCCGCGCTGGGCGCGCATCCAGGTCTTTCCCGAGCGGGGTGCGGGCGGGCGCATCGAGGCCATCTACACCATTGCGCACGATGTGCACGACGACGTCACCGCGGCCCTGTCGCTCAAACGCTCGAACTGGCTGCTCGAACAGGCGCTGGACAATCTGCCCTGGGGCGTGATCGAGAGCAACGCCGAACTCATCGTCACGCGGTGGTCGCGTTCGGCCGAGGCCATTCTGGGCTACTCCGAGGCCGAACGTCTGGGCACGCATCGCCTGGCCTTGGGGGTGCCCGAGGAGGAGCGTGCGCGCACCCTGGCGGTCTACGAGCGTTTGCTTCGCGGAGAGATCGACAGTTGGGTGGAACAGGCGCAATACATTCGCAAGGACCGACGGCGGATCTGGGTGGAGTGGACGCTTTCGGCGTTGCGCGATGAAGAAGGGCGCGTGGTTTCTCTGTTGACCTTCGTGCGCGACATCACCCACCAGATCGATACCCACGCCAGGCTGCTGCACCGCGCCGAACGCGACGCGCTGACGGGGGTGCTCACCCGCCGCGCCATCATGGAGCGGCTCGACACCGCGCTGGCGCGACGCACCCGCGACGACATGCTCAGCCTGTGCTTCATCGATCTCGACGGCTTCAAGCAGATCAATGACCGCCTCGGCCACGTGCGCGGGGACCGTCTGCTGGTGCAGGTGGCACACGCCATGCAGGACGTGCTGCGGCGCGACGACGCCATAGGGCGCATAGGCGGCGATGAGTTTGTGGTGCTCAGTGCCGTGGCCGAACTATCGGCAGCGCAGTCGCTCGCGGCCAAGCTCGTCGAGGTCTGCGAGGCGGCGGGCTACGACTTGCTCTCCGGCATGCGGGTGACGGCCAGTATCGGTGTGGCGGCCGCACCCACGCACGCGCGCAGCAGCTTCGACTTGCTGCAACGGGCTGACGATGCCATGTATGTGGCAAAACAGCAGGGTAAAAATCGCTGGAACCTGTGTCACCGACGCATCGATGGAGCCGACTTCGTACCGCATCAACCGTAATACGGTGCGCAAGCAAGCCTTGCCCGCCGCTGTTCTCAAGCCCAGGTTTGGCTGATCCAGCTCAAGACCCAATAGGCCACCATGCCGCTGAGTATGGTGCCCAGAATGCCCCGGCGTGCGAAAAAATAGCCCGCCGCAATTACGGCGGCACCCAGCTTCACCCAGGGTGGCCCGAGTGGGGTGAGTAGAAACAACTCGGGCGCCACTACGGCGGCCAGCGCGGCTGCTGGGGCGAACCGCAGGGCGATTTTGACGCGCGCGGGCAAGGGCATGGCTTTGCGCGAGAGCAAAAACAGATTGCGGCTCAGCACCGTGACAGCCGTCATGCCGACCACGAGGGCGATCTGCTGGAACAAGGTCATGGCCGCCCGATTCTCAAGGTTTGGTGCCGTCGAGCACGGCGCCGTCGGTGAGCTGGCGGCTGCTCCAGGCTTCCCAGGCCATGCCCACGATCAGCGCGCCGACGATGGCGGCCACCAGATTCAGCCGTAGCGGCAGCCAGAACAGCAGCGCACTCAAGGCCGAGGCGACGATGATCACCCCGGCTATCGTGCGGTCGGCCAGCAGCGAGAGCACGATGCCCAGCAGCGCCAGCGTGCCGGCAAACGCCAGTCCCCAGCTGCCGGGAATATGCTGCGCCATCGCAATGCCGAGCAGTGAGGGAATCTGCCAGGCGACCCAGTTGGTCAGCGACACGCCGAGAAAGTATTGCGTTTGCTGCGGATCGTGGGTGGGGTGGGGATGGCGCCTGATCATCAGCACCTGGTTCAGGTCGCCGATCAGGTAGCCGTAGGCCAGACGGCGCCACCGCGGCACTTGCTCGAAGTAGGGGCGCATTTGCGCGCTGAAGACGACAAAACGCAGATTGACGCAAAACGCGGTGCCCAGAATCAGCCAGAGCGGCGCCCCGGCTGCGATCAGCGGCAGAACGGCGAGCTGGGCGCTGCCCGCAAATACGAACAGACTGATGGCCAGCGCCAGTTGCACGCTGAGGCCCGACTTCACCATGGCGACGCCCGTTACCAATCCCCAGGCGGCGATGCCCAGAGACACGGCGCGCATATCGCGCACCCCCTCCCGAAAGGCGGGTTGGGTCAGCATGGACTGAACGCGGGCGAGGGAAGGCATGGGAAATCAGTAGAGTAAGTGTCTATTTTGCGCCGCATCAAAAGACCCCGACAAGCAGCGCGATGATCGTTGTGACAAATCATGCACACCTCCCGCGTGCAGCGGGAGGTGAGTTCAAAGATTCAACGATTGACCGGTACGACAACCCGTCGCAACACGGGGGCTTGCTTCAAGGCTTCGAGCAAGGGCGCGGTTTGTGCCGCAGACAGACCGGCTTGCGCGGCCTGCGCGGGAAACTGTTTGACCAGGCCGGGGGCATACAGCCAGAACGAACTGGCGGTGTAGCGCGCCAGCGCCAGCGCCTGCTGGGCATGGCCGAGGCGGCTGAGCAGCAGGATGCGCCGGATGAGCAGATTGGGGTCGCCGTAGGCATGGCTGACGCGATCGATCTCGGCCTGCTCGCGCAGCAGATCGGCGTGGGAGTCGGCGGCGCGCACCTGAAGGCCGCTGGCCACGGCAAAGCCGATCAGGGGCCGGAAGAACAGATCGCTGCGCTGAGCCTGCCGGATGGCCGCACCGGCCGCCACGCGATCTGCGGAGTACGCCGTGTTGGTGACGTTGTAGTCGTAGCCCGCCTTGGCGACCAGTGCAACGGCGAGCGCGCCCACGGCGAGTGCCGCAGGGCGGGGTAAGGTTAGAGCGACCGGGGCCGCCTCGCCGCGGCCGAACCCGTCCATCCAGCCTGCCAGAAAGGCAAACACCCAGAGGAAATAGAGATACCACAGGGGATATTCGACCAGGCTGTGCAGACCCAGAAACGCCACGCCCATCCAGGCGGTGAGGGCGATGGGCGACGCGTCGTTCGGTGCGGCGCGGCCCTGTTGCATCCAGCCCCGGGCCGAGCGCCACAGCCAGGCCAGGGCGACGATCATGATCGGCAGGGTGCCTACCAGCCCGGTTTCGGCCAGCAGTTGCAGAATGAGATCGTGGGCGTTGTCGATATTGTCCAGCGGCAGTGGGTGCAGGGCATGATGAATGGCCGCGTGTTGCAGCCCCCAGCCCAGTTGCCCCCAGCCCGCGCCGAACCAGGGCAGATGCTCGAACACCTGCCAGGCGTTGCGCCAGATCAGCGCGCGGGCATTGACGGGTTGATCGAGCTGGCGCGTCACGGCATCGAGAAAGCTGATCCAGCCGAGGTGATCGGCTTCGCGCAACGCCAGCCACCACAGCGCATACATCACTGGCACTGCCACCAGCGCCGCCCAGCGCGGGTGGCGCCAGGCTCCGCGCACCGCGATCAGCACCAGAATGGCGGCGACGACCGCCTGCACCATGCCCGTGCGCGAGCCGCAGACCACCAGCGCCCAGCTCATGCCGATGACGGCGGCCCAGACCACGCTCACGCGCAATCGCGGCGCCCACCAGGCCAGCCCGGCCAGGCCGAGCGCGACGGCGGTAGCGTAATGATTGGGTTGCCGCAGATTGCCGAACACCCGGCCGGTCGAGGGGTAGCTGATGAGGTCGGAGTACAGCGGTGCATGCGCCGCCAGCCAGGAGGCCAGCGACGGCATCTGCCAGAGGGCGAACTGCACCAGTCCGAACACCACCTGAATCAGCCCTTGCAGCAGCAGTCCGGCCGCGGCCACGTCGAGCCAGGGGTGTTCGTCCACGCCCGCGCCCGGGCGACTGGGGCGCCGCACGGCGGCGTTGCCCAGCCCAGCAATCAGCGCCGCGCTCAACAACACCGCCACGGTGATCGCGCCCTGGCTGGCGTAGGCGAGCTGCCCGCCGAGTGTCTGCAGGCCGACCACGGCAGCGGCCACGCCAAAGCCGAGCGCCGCCAGGCCGAAGCGCGGCGTCAGGCCGCTCCAGGCGGCGGCGAAAAACACCGCAGCCCAGAGGGCGGCGGCCACCAGTGTGGTGCCCATCTTGGCCACCACGCCCGGATCGAAAGGCCAGATCAGCGGCAGCGACATGGCCAGCCCCAGCAGACCGAGGGCAAGCGATTGCGATAGCGGGAATCGGTCAGACACGGAGGTCAGGGCAGGGGGTTTGGGTGAAGGCGCAGCCATGCGCGGCATTATCCTTGCGCGGCAGATTCGCCTGCCCTGGCGTAGCGTTCACTGCGGCAGCGTCTTGTCGATCTGCACCTGCTGCGCATGTGCTTGTTCGAGGGCGCGCAGACGCGCGTTGATGATCGACGCCTCGAAGTAATCCGCCCCCGGCGTGCGCTGCGCAATGTGCAGTTGTTCGATGGCGGCTTCGGTTTTTCCTTGCAGGGCGTAAGCCTCGGCCGTGGCACGGTGTTGCGCCGCAAAGGCGCCCAGGGCGACCTCGGCGCGTGCCAGGTCTTGCCACAACACGATGTCTTGCGGATGCGCCACGGTTTGCTGACGCAGAAACTCTCGCGCCGATTTTTTGTCGGGCACAGCCAGCAGGCAGCGCGCCAACAGATGCCGCGCAGCGGTGGAATGCGGAAACTGGCCGTAAAGCGCACGGGCTGCATCGGCGGCCTGCGCGGGTTGGCGCTCCAGCAGCAACTCGGTCTGCAGCAGATCGAGAGGCAGACGCTCGGTGGCCGGGGTGCTGGCGGCTGCAGCTTGCGCCCGCGCGAGCGTCGCCGCGGCGGCGTCAAACCGCCCCAGCCTTTGCAGCAACACGGCTTGGCCGTAGGCGGTGGCGGCCTGCTGGGCGGGGAAGGCGGCTTTGTCGGCGCTGAAGCGTTTTTCCTCGCGCTGCATGGCGTCGCGCGTGGTGGGGGTGAGCGCGCGGGCGCGGGCGTGCATGAGCCAGAACATCAGATCGTGGTCGGGTGGCAGGGGCTGGTTGCCGCCGCGCGCCTGGGCGTCGGCGATGCGCTCGCTGGTCAGCGGGTGCGTCTGCAGGAAGGCCAGCACATCGGAGTCGTCGAGCCGGGAGAGGTTTTGCAGCCGCAGCAGCATGCTGGCCATGGCCTGCGGCGGATAGCCCGATTCCGCCAGCACCTCTTCGCCGGTGCGGTCGGCGTCGCGCTCGTTGCTGCGCGAAAAACGCAGGGCGCTGTCGATGGCTGCGGCCTGTCCGCCCATCGCCAGACCTTGCGCGGCCTGATCCTGCCCCGCGCTGGCGGCGGCGATGGCCAGCAGCAGCGAGCCGATGCTCAGCAGCCTGTCGCGGCCCATCTGCGCCAGCCGCTGGGCGATGTGTCGTTGGGTGATGTGCGACATTTCATGGGCGAACACGGCCGCCACTTGATCGTGCGATTGCGCGTCGATGATCAGCCCGGTATGCACCCCGATCCAGCCGCCGGGCAGGGCAAAGGCGTTGAAGCTGCGGTCGCGCAGCAGAAACACGCGAAAGTGCTCGGGCGCTTCCATCTCGGCGGTGCGCCGGGCAGCGGGAGTGAGGCGGTCGACGATGGACTGGAGGTAGTCGCGCAGCAGGCTGTCGTGCAGGTAGTCGGGCTCCTGCCGCATTTCGCGCATGATGATTTCGCCCAGACGTTTTTCCTGCGCCGATGACAGGCTGCCTTGCGCGGGGTCGCCCAGTGTCGGCAGGCTGCTGGCGTAGCCGGGGGCGCGGGTGTCAGCGCCTTGCGCCCAGACCGGCGCGCCGGACAGCGCCGCGCTGAGCAGGCAGACGGCGGCTTGCTGGCTGATGTGGCGCAGGCGGAAATGAGGCGAGGTGAAGCGCACGGGATCGGTCGGATTAAAGGACGTCAGGGGTCTGCAGATGAAGACTGGCCCTGGCTCGACAGGTTCCCGCCAGGCTCAACCCAATGCCGCGAGCGCCGCTTGCAGTTCTTCGGGCTCGTAGCTGGACAGCACGGTCTGCACCAGCGGCGTGAGTTTGTCGGGGTCGGCGCGCAGCACCTCTTGTTTGACGGCGAGGATCTGCGACGGGTGCATGGAAAAACTGCGCAGGCCCATGCCCAGCAGCAGGCGGGTCATGGTTGGGTCGCCGGCCATTTCGCCGCACACGCTCACTTCCACCGGGCGGCCCTTCCAGACGGCCGCGGCGCGGGTCTGGGTGATGATCTGCGCCAGCAGGTTGAGCACTGCGGGATGCAGCGGATCGTAGAGGTTGGAGACGCTCTCATCCGCGCGGTCGATGGCCAGGGTGTATTGCACCAGGTCGTTGGTGCCGACCGAGAGGAAGTCGAAATGCCGCAGGAACAAGGGCAGCGCCAGCGCGGCGCCCGGCACTTCGATCATCGCGCCCATTTCCACCGGGCCGTATGAAACGCCCTTGGCATCGAGTTCGGCGCGGGCCTTGTCGAGTTCGGCAAGGGTCTGGCGGATTTCGCTGGCGTGCGCCACCATGGGGATGAGCACCTTCAGCGGCCCGAGCGCGGCGGCGCGCAGCAAGGCGCGCAACTGCATGCGGAACATCGCCGGGTCGGACAGGCTGTAGCGAATGGCGCGCAGCCCCAGCGCCGGGTTGAGGTGGGTGAACTCGCCGTCGCGATAGTCTTCGGCGTCGAGCGGTTTGTCCGAGCCGATATCGATGGTGCGAATGGTGACCGGCTTGCCTTGCATGGCGTGCATCACGCGGCTGTAAGCGACGTACTGCTCGTCTTCGCCGGGCAGATTGTCGCCACGATTCATGAACAGGAATTCGGTGCGGAACAGGCCCACCCCCATCGCCCCGGCTTCAAGCGCGGGCGCGCAGTCTTCGGGCTGCTCGATGTTGGCGAGCAACTCCACCGGCTCGGCGTTGAGAGTGCGCGCCGGGGTGAATTTCAGGCGCTTGAGCCGTTCGCGGGCGAGCTGCGATTCCTGCTGGCGCAGGCGGTAGTCTTCGAGGATGACGGGTGACGGATCGACGATGAGCAGCCCGCTGTCGCCGTCGATGATGACCAGATCGTCCTGACGGATCAGGCTGCCGGCCGAGCGCGCGCCCACCACGGCGGGAATGTCCAGACTGCGGGCGACGATGGCGGTGTGCGAAGTCTTGCCGCCCACATCGGTGACGAAGCCGCGGAACACCCCGGTCTTGAACTGCAGCATGTCGGCCGGGGCGATGTCGTGGGCGATGAGCACCAAATCGCCGTTGCCGCTAGCCGAGCGGGCCAGCCCCGCGCTGCCACGAAGAGCGCGCAGCACGCGCTCGACCACCTGCTCGACGTCGGCAATGCGCTCGCGCAGATAGGCGTCGTCCATTTCCTCGAAGTTGCGCGAAATGACGTCGAGCTGCGCGGTGAGCGCCCACTCGGCGTTGTAGCGGCGTTCGCGTATCCAGGTGATGGTGTCCAGCGCCATCTGCCGGTCATCGAGCAGCAGTTTGTGCACGTCGATGAAGGCCGCCATTTCTGTGGGCGCATCGGTCGGCAGATCGGCCTTGAGGGTGTCGAGTTCGGCGCGCACGGCACGGCGCGCGGCGCGCAGGCGATCGATCTCCGCATCCTCGGTTCCCGGGTCGACGAAATAGTGATCCACATCCAGTCGCGCCGAGGCGAGGATGACTGCACGACCGATGGCCATGCCGCGGGAAACTGGAATGCCGAACAGTTGGAGCGCCATGCCCCCGATGGTAGCCGGACGACGGCCTGCAATCACGCCACAAGCGCAGCGGCCCGCTACGATTCACAGCGGTTCTGGACGTTGCTGTGACGTTCCTTTTTTATGGAGATTTGCCGCGTGTTGACCCTGGTTGATGTCGATCTGTCCCGTCCCGAGCATGCCCAGGCGGTGATCGAGCTGATTTCGCGCTACGCCCTCGATCCGATGGGCGGCGGCGAGGATCTGGTCGATGAGGTCAAGGCCGTTCTGGTCGAGCGGCTGCGCGCGCGTGCCGACTACTTCGGCGTGATGGCCTATGACGGCACGCGGCCAGTGGCGCTGATCAACTGCTTCGAAGGGTTCTCAACCTTCATGGCGCAACCTTTGATGAATGTGCACGACGTTTACGTCGAGCCCGATTACCGCAGCCAGGGGCTGTCGCGCCGCCTGTTGCAGCGGGTGGAAGACGTAGCGCGCTTTCGCGGCTGCGGCAAGCTCACGCTGGAAGTGCTCGACGGCAACGCGTCAGCCATTGCCAGTTATCGCCGTTTCGGCTTCGAGACCTATGCGCTCGACCCGGCCTTTGGTCGAGCCCAGT
>NZ_JBYCKI010000070.1:0-7219 GCF_057473305.1 Thiomonas sp. TH-17 | reverse complement strand
CGGTACAGCCGTACCAGACCGATCAGAACAGACTTCATGCGGCACTTCGCCCAGACACCACGACCGTGCGTTCGATCCAGCTTTTGAGCAAAGCGTTCACTGCCCGCTGCACATAAGCCAGCAAAGCCGGCGAACGGGCGCTGCGGAATTCCGTCGGCAATTTGCGCGTCAACCGCAGCATCAGCACCGGCGCCTGCATCTGTGCCTCGCTCGGCAGCCGCAATTCACGCAGCGCCTGGCGCACCACCCGCTTGATCAGATTGCGCCGTACCGCAGGTTTGCAGAACTTTTTCGGAATGACCAAACCAAGCCAGCAGCGCGGCTGAGCAGAGGCAGGGGCGGCATTTTGCACCCACTCGGTCGGCGCCGCGCGGTAATGCAGGCGAAATTCGGCCTGTTGCGCGTAGCGCGCAGCAAACATCGCGGCAAACGCATCGGGTTGCCGCAACATTTCGAGATGCAGAGGCCCCGACCGCGAGATCGGCTGATCTGCCATGACGTTCCCGACTGCCGAAAGATCGATATCGGCAGCCTGCAAAGTAGCAAGCCGCAGATCGTTCAAACCCAACAGCCCAGCGAATCTTAGACAGCCAGACGCTTGCGGCCCTTGGCGCGGCGCGCTTTGATGACCGCGCGGCCACCCTTGGTCTTCATCCGCACCAAAAAGCCGTGCGTACGCTGACGGCGGGTCTTCGAAGGTTGATAAGTACGTTTCATGAAACTCACCTTGATAAAAATAGGAGCTGCGCGCAAGAACCTGTGCGTTCATGCGGTGCACACGGTTGCACACCACCCCACAAATCCAAAGAACGCGCGCCCAGAAAACTTGAAGTCTTGCATTGCGCAAGACCCAGATTCCGAAAAAAAGCCCTCCATTGGAATGAGATTCCATACTCTTGTCAATAAAAAGAGGTTTTTTCCAGAAAACCCTGGCTCTGTGGGCGTTCAAAATCAGCGAGGGCGCGCCTCAAATGCACCCTGCAGCGAAAACCTCCGGACCCAAAGAAAAATTGCCTGTTCCGTCTGTGGATAACTTGCACTGTGGAGTTAAACTGGACGCTTTCCAACGTGTGACGATCGACGGCGCTTTCAACAGTGCTACGCAGGCGGCCAACTTGCCCTCGCACGCCCTGGCTGAATGTCGAATGTCCTGAAAATCGTTCAGAAAATTTCTCGTCTCCCCTCAAGACGCGCTGCCCTGTTCTTTACCGGGCTTCTGTCTAGCTAGCGCCTTCTGGAACTCGTCTCTTTCGCCGTTTCTGCATGACTCAAGAACAATCCTGGCAGCAGTGCTGCGCCCAGCTGGCCACGGTCATCCCCGATCAGCAATTCGCCGCCTGGATCAAACCGCTGTCCTCCCCCCACTGGAGCGAGGATGGCAGCACCGCCATCCTGCACGTCCCCAACCGCTTCAAGCTCGACTGGTTGCGCTCACAATATGGCGCGCGCATCACCGAGTCACTCAGCGCGATCGTGGGCCGTCCCGTGCAAGTCGACTTCATCGTGCAGAAAGCGCCGGCGCGCGCCGCCCTGCATCACAGCGGGGCGCAGGGTTTGCAGTCCGGCAATGGGGCAAGCTCCCCATCTGGATCAGTGCAAGTGACTCCCTCCACCGACCACGCCACGGCCCCGCAGTTGCTTGGTCTCGAAGGCGTGAACAACGCGGTGAAAGATGCCGCAGAAGCCGATGCCCTGGAGCGCTCGCGCCTCAACCCCATGCTCAGCTTCGAAACCCTGGTTACCGGCAAGGCCAACCAGCTCGCCCGCGCCGCGGCCATTCAGGTCGCGGAAAACCCCGGGCGTTCCTACAACCCGCTGTTCATCTACGGCGGCGTCGGTCTGGGCAAGACTCACCTCATGCACGCCGTCGGCAACGCCCTGCTGGCGCAACAGCCGGGCGCGCGCATCCGCTACCTGCAGGCCGAACAGTTCGTCAGCGAAGTGGTGCGTGCCTACCAGCGCAAGGCCTTTGAGGAATTCAAGCGCTACTACCACTCGCTCGATCTGCTGCTGATCGACGATGTGCAGTTTTTCGCCGGCAAAGACAAGACGCAGGAAGAGTTTTTCTACGCTTTCGAAGCGCTGATCACCAAACGCTCGCAGATCATTCTCACCAGCGACACCTACCCCAAGGAACTCCGGGAGATGGATCAGCGCCTGGTCTCCCGCTTCGATTCCGGTCTGACCGTTGCCATCGAACCGCCCGAACTCGAAATGCGCGTCGCCATTCTGCTGCGCAAGGCCGATGCCGAACTGGCCAATCTGCCGGAAGAAGTGGCGTTTTTTGTCGCCAAGAACGTGCGCTCGAATGTGCGCGAACTCGAAGGTGCACTGCGCAAGATTCTGGCCTACGCCCGCTTCAGCGGCCAGGACGTGTCAATCGGTCTGGCCAAGGAAGCGCTGAAAGATCTGCTCTCGCTGCAAAATCGCCAGGTGTCGGTCGAAAACATCCAGAAAACAGTGGCCGACTTCTACAAGATCAAAGTGGCCGATATGTATTCCAAAAAACGCCCCGCCAGCATCGCCCGCCCGCGCCAGATCGCCATGTATCTCGCCAAGGAGCTGACGCACAAGAGCCTGCCGGAGATCGGCGAGCTGTTCGGGGGACGCGATCACACCACGGTGCTGCATGCGGTGCGCAAGATCGGACAGGAGCGCATCAAACTGCAGGAACTCAACCAACAGCTCCATGTGCTCGAGCAAACCCTCAAAGCCTGAAGCCGAACCGTTTTTAGTAGCTCTCTCCTCAAAATGAACAAGTCGTTGTGTAGTGTGTGAAGAGTTTCTGGATAAGTCGGGGTTGAGTGCGTTTTCGGTCAAGTTGTTCCAAACCGTCCTTTCGCTCCAGACTGCTTGTCCACAGACCTCGGCTGCTGCGCAAACCGCATGAATACAGCGTTTTTTGTCTTATCCACAACACAGGCCGACCCTTACTATCAGTCCTATTCTGAATAAAGGAAAAGAAAGAATGAACAGATTGACGTCTTCCCGCGATGAACTGCTCAAACTGCTCGGACAGGGAGCGGGCATCGTCGAGCGCCGCCAAACCCTGCCGATCCTCGCCAATGTGCTCATCCAGCACAACGCGAATGGCACGCTGTTCATCACCAGCGACATGGAAGTGCAGATCCGTCTGCAAGCGGGCGAGGCGGTACAGACCAGTGCGGAAGACGCCGCCATCACCGTCAATATGCGCAAGCTGCTCGACATCCTGCGCGCGGCCAGCCCCGGCAATGTGACCCTGGAATGGTCAGACGGCAAGATGACGGTTCGGGCTGCCAAAAGTCGCTTCAGTCTGCAAACCCTGCCGGCCGAAGACTTTCCGCTGGTACGCGCTGCGACCGACTTCAGTGACCACGCCCTGCGCTTGCCGCAAAAGCTGCTCAAGCGCCTGCTCGGCCTGACCCACTTCGCCATGGCGCAGCACGACATCCGCTACTACCTCAACGGCATGTTGTGGGTGGCCGATGGGCAGCAGATGCATCTGGTGGCTACCGACGGACACCGCATGACCCTGGCCACCGCCCCACTGGAAACAGCGGTGGAGCGGCGCGAAATCATTCTGCCGCGCAAGACCGTGCTCGAACTCAGCCGCCTGCTCAGCGATGAAGACGACGCCATGATCGACATCGCCCTGGCCAGCAATCAGGCGCGCTTGAGCATGGACGGGCTGGAATTCACCAGCAAGCTCATCGAAGGCAAGTTTCCCGATTACCAGCGCGTCGTGCCCAAGGGGCACCGCAATATGCTGCAGGTCGAGCGCACGACCCTGCAGGCGGCGCTGCAGCGGGTGGCCATTCTGACCAACGACAAGTTCAAGGGCGTGCGCGTCAACCTCGAACCGGGGCTGTTGCGCCTGACCTCCATCAACGCCGAGCAGGAAGAAGCGCAGGAAGAAATCGATATCGACTACGGCGGCGACGTCATCGAAATCGGCTTCAACATCGCCTACCTCATCGACGCGCTGGCCAATATGCCTTCCGACCAGATCCGCCTCGAACTGCAGGACGGCAACAGCAGCGCGCTGTTCACCATGCCCGACGAGCCCAACTTCAAGTATGTGGTCATGCCCATGCGGATCTGACCGGGCGCCTACCGCACGTATTCCACCTCACCCGGCGCCACCGTATCGATTTTTTTCCATGAAAGCTCATGGAATCTGTTTTTGAAAGTGTCTGATGAACGAACCGAAGAACGACAGCTACAGCGAAAATTCCATTCAAATCCTGGAGGGACTCGAAGCGGTGCGCAAACGTCCCGGCATGTACATCGGCGACACCTCAGACGGCACCGGCCTGCACCACCTGGTGTTCGAAGTCGTCGACAACTCCATCGACGAAGCCCTGGCCGGGTTTTGTGATGACATCGTCGTCACCATCCACTCCGACAACTCCATCAGCGTGTCCGACAACGGGCGGGGCATTCCCACTGGCGTCAAGATGGACGACAAGCACGAGCCCAAGCGCAGCGCGGCCGAAATCGCCCTTACCGAGCTGCACGCCGGGGGCAAGTTCAACCAGAACAGCTACAAGGTCTCCGGCGGCCTGCACGGCGTGGGCGTGAGCTGCGTCAACGCCCTGTCGCAATGGCTGCGGCTTGTGGTGCGGCGAGACGGCGAGGTGCATACCCTCGAATTCGCCCGCGGCGCGCTGCAAAACCGGCAGATACAGATGATCGATGGCGTGGAAGTCTCTGCCGCACCCGTCACCGGCAAGACCGACAAGCGCGGCACCGAGGTGCACTTTCTGCCCGATACCGAGATTTTCACCACCGTCGATTTCCATTACGAAATGCTGGCCAAGCGCCTGCGCGAGCTTTCCTTCCTCAACCACGGCGTCAAGATCCGCCTGGTGGATGAGCGCCAGGGCAAGGAAGAAAACTTCGCCTTCTCCGGCGGGGTGAAAGGCTTTGTCGAATACATCAACCGCGGCAAGAGCGTGCTGCACCCCAACATTTTTTACGCCCAGGCCGAGAAAGCTTCCGAGGTGGGCAGCACCATCAGCGTGGAAGTCTCCATGCAGTGGAACGATGGCTACGCCGAAACCGTGCAGTGCTTCACCAATAACATTCCGCAGCGCGACGGCGGCACCCACCTCACCGGCCTGCGCGCGGCGATGACCCGCGTCATCAACAAATACATCGATGACAACGAGCTGGCCAAGAAAGCCAAGGTCGAGATCAGCGGCGACGACATGCGCGAAGGCCTCACCTGCGTGTTGTCGGTGAAAGTGCCCGACCCCAAATTCAGCAGCCAGACCAAGGACAAGCTGGTGTCGAGCGAAGTGCGCGGCCCGGTCGAAGACCTCGTGGCCAAGGCCCTGTCCGACTATCTGCTCGAAACCCCCAATGACGCCAAGATCATCTGCGGCAAGATCATCGACGCCGCCCGCGCCCGCGAAGCCGCGCGCAAAGCGCGCGAAATGACCCGCCGAAAAGGCGTGATGGACGGCCTGGGCCTGCCCGGAAAGCTGGCCGACTGCCAGGAAAAAGACCCCGCGCTGTGCGAGCTCTATCTGGTGGAGGGCGACTCTGCTGGCGGTTCGGCCAAACAGGGCCGCGACCGTAAATTCCAGGCCATCCTGCCGCTGCGCGGCAAGATTCTCAATGTCGAAAAGGCGCGCTTCGAGAAGCTGCTCACCAGCAACGAAATCCTCACCCTCATCACCGCGATGGGCACCAGCATCGGCAAGGACGATTTCAACATCGACAAGCTGCGCTACCACCGCATCATCATCATGACCGATGCCGACGTGGACGGCGCCCACATCCGCACCCTGCTGCTCACCTTCTTCTTCCGTCAGATGCCCGAGATCGTCGAACGCGGGCACATCTACATCGCCCAGCCGCCGCTCTACAAAGTCAAACACGGCAAGGATGAGCAATACCTCAAAGACGCCTCCGAGCTCGACGCCTACCTGCTACGCGTGGCGCTCAAAGACGCCACTATCCACCGCCCCGAAACCCCGGCGCCTCTGGCGGGCGAAACCCTCGAACAGCTCGCTCGTCAGCATGTTCTGGCCGAGGCCGTGATCGCCCGTCTGGGCGTGTTCATGGACGAGCAGGCGCTGCGCGCCATCGTTGACGGCGTCGTCATCGACCTCGACCATGCCGCCCAAGGCAGCGCCGACGCGCTCGCCGCCTATCTGGCGCAGCACACCGACCACGGCGAAGCCCCGCAAGTGCTCGCCGAGATCGACCCGCGCACCGAAAAGCCGTTTCTGCGCATCGTGCGCCGTCACCACGGCAACCTCAAATCCTCCGTGCTGCACGCCGACTTCGTCCACGGCGCCGACTACGCCGTGCTGGCGCAGGCCGCGCAGACCTTCCACGGCCTCATCGCCGCAGGCTCCACCGTGCGGCGCGGCAACGGCGACAACGCCAAGGAAGCCGCGGTGGCCAGCTTCCGCGAAGCTATGGACTGGCTCATCCGCCAGGCCGAAAACACCGTCGGCCGCCAGCGCTACAAAGGCCTGGGCGAAATGAACCCCGAACAGCTCTGGGAAACCACCATGGACCCCGCCGTGCGCCGCCTGCTGCGCGTACAGATCGACGACGCCATTGAAGCCGACCGCGTGTTCACCATGCTCATGGGCGACGAAGTCGAACCCCGCCGCGATTTCATCGAAACCAACGCCCTGCGGGCGGCGAATCTGGATGTTTAACGACGTTTGTAGTGTAGGTTCTCATCTGACTTGCAAAAATTCTCACACATGCAAAAAAATCCCCGGCCGAGAGGTTCGGGGATTTTTGTTTATAATCAATGAGATAGAACGGAATTCCTCGATTCTTTCAAGATCGACGTCCCGCGCAGTACGTGCCTGAACGGGCCATTTTGGAGCTTGAACGCGTCATGCTTGCGACGGTTCCGCGGGTGTCTCTCACCCAAGTTGGGGAGGCTTGAACATGCCGGACTTCCAGCGCTACATCGGCATCGACTACTCGGGCGCCGAGACCGCCGAGTCCAGCCTCAAGGGCCTGCGGGTCTACCAGGCCACGCCGGGAGCGCCAGCTGTCGAAATCCAGCCGCCGCCGAGCCCGCGCAAGTACTGGACGCGAAGGGGAATCGCCCACTGGCTGCTCGAGGTGCTCGCCGAGGGCCCGCCGACCCTGGTCGGGATCGACCATGGCTTCTTATATGGATGCCTCCCGGCGATCAAGAGCAATTGGCGTTGTGTTGTGAAGAAGTCGGCTGCTGCCTTATATCCGGCCTTGGTTGCAT
>NZ_JBYCKI010000069.1:0-13558 GCF_057473305.1 Thiomonas sp. TH-17 | reverse complement strand
TTCCGCCGCAACTGTTCCATGGCGCCGCGCCAACTGATCGTGTTTTACGCCTCGCTGTGCGTGGTGTCGCTGATCGTGGCGTCCATCGCGTGGGATGTGGGCGGGTCGCTGGTGCTGCCGTTCACCGGCATCGAGCTGGGGTCGGTGGCGCTGGCGCTGGTGGTGTATGGGCGTCATGCCACGGACCGCGAACGCGTGCGCCTTTCGGCGCAGCAGTTGCAGGTCGAGTGGGAAAACGCGGGTGTGGTGCAGTCGGTCAGCTTCAATCCGCAGTGGGTGCGGGTGTCGCTGCCGGAGAGCGGGCTGATCGAAGTGTCTTCGGCGGGTCGCACGGTTTACATCGGCCGGTACTCGCGCCCCGAGCGGCGCGCTGTGCTGGCAAAAGATTTGAGGGCCGCGTTGCGGGCCCTTTGAGGTGTTTTAGGGACGAGACCAATTCTTAGAGTGGGGCGACATGAAAGCAATACATCAAATCCGTCTGGCCACCGCAGCATCGCTGCTGGGCGTCATGGGCGCGGCCCATGCCGCAGTGGAAAGTCTGCCAGGTGGGCCGCAGGTGCTGGGGCTGTATTTCCAGAACCCGGTCTCACCCATCGCCAAGCAGGAAAAATTCCTGATGGACATGATGCTCTGGGTCTGCCTGGGGATCGGTATCGTGGTGTTCGGGGCGATGTTCTATTCGGTTTACAAGCACCGCAAATCCAAGGGCGCCGTGTCGGCCCACTTCCATGAAAGCACCAAGGTCGAGATTGCCTGGACGATCATCCCCATTCTGATCGTGATTGCCATCCTGATTCCGGCGACCCGTACCGTGATCGCGCAGGAAAACCACAGCGACTCTTTCATGACCGTCAAGGCGACGGGCGCGCAGTGGAAGTGGGGTTACGACTACATGGCCGGTCCGGGCAAGGGTATTTCCTTCTGGTCCACGCTGACCACGCCTTATTCGGAAATCTACGAAGGCAAGGATCTGCCCAGCAACTTCGTGCTGGCCGTCGATCACGAACTGGTCGTGCCGGTGGACAAGAAGATCAAGATTGTCACCACGTCGGATGACGTGCTGCACGGTTTCTACGTCAATTCGCTGGGTGTGCAGATGGATGCGATTCCCGGCTTCGTCCGCTCGACCTGGTTCACCGCCGAAAAGACCGGCACCTACTACGGTCAGTGCGCCCAGATCTGCGGCAAGTACCACGCCTTCATGCCCATCGTGATCAAGGTGGTGACCCTGCCCGAGTACGAGCAATGGGTCGCGCAGTGGAAAAAAGCGCATCCCGACAGCACCCCTCCGGCCGACGGCGCGGCGCCCAGCAAGACCTGAGCAGGTCTGGTGAGAGACAAACCATAAAAAGTAGTCGAGCTTAGAACGAAGTATCAACATTTTCTGGAATGGCAGGAAAGGAAAGCACCATGAGCGCAGTCATCGATCACGCACCGCCATCGGCTCACGCCGGTGACCATGCCCACGAGCATCCGCACGGCTGGCGCCGCTGGCTGATGTCCACCAACCACAAGGACATCGGCACGATGTATCTGCTGTTTGCCTTGTGGATGCTGTTCGAGGGCGGCATTCTGGCCCTGGGTATCCGCACCGAGCTGTGGAAGCCGTATGTCTGGCTGCTGAACCCCGAGTTGTTCAACGCCTTCGGCACCATGCACGGCATCATGATGATCTTCGGTTCGGTCATGCCCGCGCTGGTGGGCTTTGCCAACTGGATGATTCCGCTGCAGATCGGCGCGCCCGACATGGCCTTTCCGCGGCTGAACAACCTCAGCTTCTGGCTGCTGATTCCCGCAGGCATTCTGCTGACGGCTTCGTTCTTCGTCCCAGGCGGCGCGCCGGGTGTGGGCTGGACGCTCTATGCCCCGCTCACCCTGCAGCAAGGCATGGGCATGGATTTGGTGATTTTCGCCATCCACCTCATGGGCGCTTCGTCGATCATGGGCTCGATCAACATCATCGTGACCATCCTCAATCTGCGCGCTCCCGGCATGACGCTGATGAAAATGCCGCTGTTCGTCTGGACCTGGCTGATTACCGCCTACCTGCTGCTGGCCATCATGCCGGTACTGGCTGGCGCCGTCACCATGACCCTGACTGACCGCCACTTCGGCACCAGTTTCTTCAGTGCCGCCGGCGGCGGTGATCCGGTGCTTTACCAGCATCTTTTCTGGTTCTTCGGCCACCCCGAGGTGTACGTGATGATTCTGCCGGTCTTCGGTATTGTCAGCTCGGTCATCCCGGCCTTCGCCCGCAAGCGCCTGTTCGGCTACAGCTCGATGGTGTACGCCTCGGCCTCCATCGCCATCCTGTCCTTCCTGGTCTGGGCGCACCACATGTTCACCGCGGGCATGCCCACCACCGGCCAGCTGTTCTTCATGTACGCCACCATGCTGATTGCCGTGCCCACGGGCGTGAAGGTGTTCAACTGGGTGGCCACCATGTGGCGCGGTTCCATGACGTTTGAAACCCCCATGCTGTTTGCCGTGGGCTTCATCTTCGTGTTCACCCTGGGCGGCTTTACCGGCCTGATGCTGGCCATGGTGCCTATCGATACGCAGCTGCACAACACCTACTTCGTGATCGCGCACTTCCATTACGTGCTGGTCGCAGGTTCGCTGTTCGGCATCTTCATGGGCTTCTACTACTGGTCGCCCAAGTGGTCTGGCGTGATGTACAACGAGACCGCAGGCAAGATCCACTTCTGGACCTCGATGATTTCGTTCAACATCGCCTTCTTCCCGCAACACTTCCTGGGTTTGGCCGGCATGCCGCGTCGCTATGTGGCCTATCCGGTGCAGTTCACCGACTTCAACCAGATCTCCACCATCGGCGCCTGGCTGTTCGGTCTGTCGCAGGCTTACTTCCTGTTCGCGGTGGTGATTCCCGTGTTGCGCGGCAAGGGCGAGAAAGCCCCTCAGCGTCCCTGGGAAGGCGCGGAAGGTCTGGAATGGGAAATTCCGTCCCCGGCTCCGTTCCACACCTTTGAAACCCCGCCCAAGCTGAATGCCGATGCCACCCGTGTGCTGGGCTATAACTGAGATCAGATATGAGTAATCGCCAACTTCCCCCGGAAAAGCGCCGTCAGAATTTCAAAACGGCGATGATCATGGTCAGTATTGCCTTGGCGATTTACTTCGGTTATCTGATCAAGGCACAGGTTCTCGGATTTTGACGAATGAGAGCGACAGGCCATCAATACAAGGGCTGTCGCTCTCTTTTCATCAAGGAAATATGCGTTGAGCTCACCTTCTCAGCCCTCTTTCCTGCGCGCATTGGTTGCCGTGCTCTGGTCTTTTGCCGGAATACGCAAATCGAGTGAGCGAAGTAAAGATTTTCAGAATGTAAAACCCGAACACATCATTGCGGCAGGATTGCTCGCTGCTTTGATTTTTGTGGTCGGCTTGATATTGATTGTCAATTTAGTGATTTCAAGCGCGGCGCGCACATAACAGGAGGCAATATGGCATCTTCAACCCAGCCCCATGGCTATTTTCTGCCTGGGCCTTCCGCATACCCCCTGCTGACGGCGGCGGGTTTGCTGGCGATGGCGTTTGGCGCCGGGCTCTGGTTCAACGGCGTCCAGCACATGGAGTGGCTGCTGCTGGCCGGATTCCTGTGGCTGGTGTATATCGTGTACCACTGGTTCGGTCAGGCGATCGGTGAGAGCGAGGCGGGCAAACACAGCCAGCGCGTCGATACCTCCTTCCGCTGGAGCATGGCTTGGTTCATCTTCTCCGAGGTGATGTTCTTCGCTTCGTTCTTTGGCGCGCTGTATTACTCGCGCGAATTTTCTCTGCCGGATCTCTCGGCCCTGCACAGCAAGATTCTGTGGCCGAATTTCACGGGCACCTGGCCTTCCACTGGCCCGGGCGGTTTGATTCCGTCCTTGCATGAGGCGCTGGGCCCCTGGCCGATTCCGACCATCAACACGGCGCTGCTGCTGAGTTCCGGCGTCACGCTCACCATTGCGCACCATGCGCTGCGGGCGGCGCATCGAGGCAAGGCTATTTTCTGGATGTCGCTGACCATTGCCCTCGGCGTGTTGTTCCTATTCATGCAGGGCTATGAATATCACCACGCTTACACCGTCGAAGGTGTGAAACTGACTTCTGGCATCTACGGTTCGACTTTTTTCATGCTGACCGGGTTCCACGGTTTCCACGTGCTCCTCGGTGCGACCATGTTGTCCGTGGTTCTGGTTCGTTTGATCAGGGGCAATTTCACTGCAGATCACCACTTCGCCTTCGAAGGCGCCGCCTGGTATTGGCACTTCGTTGACGTGGTTTGGTTGCTGCTGTACGTGTTGGTTTACTGGCTCTGAGATCAACCCAGCAAAAAATGCGCCGCTTGTAGCGGCGCATTTTTGTTCGGGTTATTGCCCGACATCATGTGGGTGTATCCAGCCCATCTTGTAGCTGATGATCAGAATCAAAAACAGCAAGACCGAGAATCCGACCCGGAAAGTCAGTGCGTACACAGCGCGATTGCTTTTGCCCTTATCCTTCATCACAAAGAACAGCCCGGAAAACAGGCTGCCAATGATGAGCAGGAAGGCGATGGGGATCAGGATTTTCATGGTGCGGGCTTGTGCAGATGTCTAAACAGATTACCTCAGATTCCGGGTTGCTGATGTCTGAGAAGGCCTTTGGCCCCAAAGAGTTGCTGATCATCATTTTGGGGCTGCTGGTGATCGGAGTGACGATGTCGCTCGGATTCTGGCAACTGGGCCGCGCGCACGAAAAAGAGGCGCTGAATCTGCAGATGGATCAGCGCGAAAGGGCGCATCCCCTGCAGATCGGTCAGGCCGAAGTTCGGCTCAGCCACGATGCCTGGCGGCGGGCCGCAGCGCGTGGCGTGTTTGCCGAGCAGTGGACAATCTACCTGCAGAACCGCCAGCAGGAAGAACAGACGGGCTTCTGGGTGCTGACGCCCTTGAAGCTCGCGGGCAGCGACACTTATTTGATGGTGCTGCGCGGTTGGGTGCCGCGGAATTTTCAGGCGATGGACTTGATCAAGCCCTATGAAACGCCTCAAGGATTGACAGTGATCGATGGACTTATTGCCCCGCCGCCGTCAGAATGGTTTTCGTTTTTCGCCGAGCCGCCGGGTCAGGTCATACGCCAGAACGTCAATCTGCAGAAGTACGCGGACTTTCATCACATCAAGCTTCTGCCCTTCGTGCTGAGACAATCGGGCGATCTGCACGATGGCCTTGGCAGGCAGTGGCCCGCAGCGAAAACCGGGGTCGGCACCAACTATGGCTATGCCGCGCAGTGGTTCGGTATGAGTGCCACCGGTGCGGTGCTGCTGCTGTATTTTGTTTATCAGCGTCTGCGTAAGACGAAGTCAAAGCGTGACGCAGAAGATCCGACCGCACCGCGCCTGCTATGACCGCACGCCCAGCCCTGAATGCCTGATTGATTGTTTTGACGTCTTTGAATTGATGCCCTGACCGTGAGCTCCCCCTTGACCTCCAGCCTGCCCCCTTCCGCCCAGCCGCCTGTGCGCAAACCGCGGTCGCTGTTTACGCTGTGGCTGCTGCTTGCCATGTCGGCAGCGCCTATCGTGGCCGCGTTTTTTCTGTTCTACGTCGTCCATCCCGCGGGCAAGCCGCCTTACGGCAGTCTGGTTGAGCCGCAGCGTCCGATTCCCTTGGATTTGGGCCTCAAAACGCTGGACGGCCAACCCTACAGCCTGAAACGGCTCGAGGGTTACTGGCTAATGGTGATGGCAGCGCCGGGCGCCTGCAACAAGGAGTGCCAGCAATCGTTGTTTTACATGCGGCAGATCCGTATTGCTCAGGGAGATAACCGCGACCAGATCGTGCGGGTCTGGCTGGTGACGGACGATGCGCCGATCAACCCGGGCGTGCTTGAGCCGGCAGAAGGGACGTTGATCCTGCGGGGCAACGCGCAACAGCTGGCCAGCTGGCTGCCTCACAAAGACGGCGGCTTGCAGGGGCCGACTTGGCTGGTCGATCCGTTCGGCCACCTGATGATGCAGTTTCCGGCCAACCCTGACCCCACCCGGATGCGGCGTGTGCTCGCCAAGCTGCTCTACAACAACGCCGGGATCAAGTTCAAGCATGTGGAGCCCGTGCAATGAGTGTCGCAAGCAATGCCATCTGGCAGTTTTCTCTGCACTGGGTGCAGGCGCTGGTGTGGGTGCTGGTGCTGGTTGGGGTGTTCTGGGTCGGGCTGAAGATGCGCTGGTCCAAGCTCACCGCGGTGCTGGTGTTCCTCACCCTCGATCTGGTGATGTTTGGCTCGTATGTACGTCTGACCGACTCTGGCCTGGGCTGTCCCGACTGGCCCGGCTGTTATGCCAAGTTCACGCCGCTGCAGGCGCATGAGCAGATCGCGCAGGCGGTTGAAGAGCAGGGCGGCACCCAGGGCTATGTGAGCCCCTTCAAAGCCTGGGTGGAAATGATTCATCGCTACGCCGGCAGCATCATCGGCACGTTGATCATGGTGCTGCTGGCGCGGGCCATCTGGGCGAGAAAGCACGGAGAAGACATCAAACTTGGTTTGCCGATCGTGCTCTTTTTCTGGGTGATCTTGCAGGGCCTGTTCGGCAAGTGGACGGTGACCATGCAGTTGATTCCCCTGATCGTCACCTTGCATCTCATGGGGGGCGTCATCTTGCTGGCGCTACTGGCCTGGTTCTGGATGCGAAACCGGGCCGATCTGGTGAGCGTGAACGCTGGAACGCTCACGCGCGCCCTGCTCTGGATCGCGATGATCGCGGTCGGCATTCAGATTTTCCTTGGCGGCTGGACGAGTACCAACTATGCCGCGCTGGCCTGCAGCGGCTTCCCCACCTGCAATGGAAGCTTCGATCCCAATGCCAACTGGGCACAGGGCTTCACGCTCTGGCGCCATCTGGGCCTGACCGGTGACGGACAACCGATCACCGAGGCCGCGCTGGTGGCCATTCAGTGGGGGCATCGCCTGTTCGCCATCGTCGCCACCGCAGCGGTGTTCGCGGCCGTGGCGGCGCTCTGGCGTTTTTCAGCATTGCGTCGTCTGGCGATGTGGATTGCAATTGCCGTGGTGCTGCAAGTCGTTTTCGGCATCGTGCTGGTCACCGAGGGGCATCCCCTGATCGTCGCAGTGGCACACAATGGCGGCTCGGCCATTCTGATGCTGCTGCTTGTGATGGGGATTTACCGCGTCAGCGCTACCGTCCGCCAACAGGCGCCTTCGGAATCGCTGGGCTCGGCCTTCGTCAAAATCAAGCCGCCCCATCCCTTGCCGAAACACTGAGAGGGTGTGAACAAATCCGCCATGACCGCTCCTCGCGTCCAAACACCCCCGCTCGGCGTTGCGCTCGGTGTCTCAGGTGCGCGCCGTGCCGACGGGCACGGCTGTGCTTTGCGCCTTGACCGGGGGCGTTTGGACGCGCTGCTCGGCCACGCCGGATTCATTCACACCCTCTGAGGCCCGCTTCAGGAGACTCTCATGAATCATCAAGTTCTCAACAACACTCCCAGCCCCCTGCGAGTTGCGTCGCAGCTTTACGCGCTGACCAAGCCGCGTGTGGTGCAGCTCATCGTGTTCTGCGCGGTCATCGGCATGTTTCTCGCCGAGCCCACCTTGCCGGCTTGGCAACCGGTGTTGTTCGGCACGCTGGGCATCTGGCTGGTGGCCAGCGCCGCGGCCGCGTTCAACTGCCTGGTCGAGCAGAAGATCGATGCGGTGATGCGCCGCACCGCCTGGCGGCCCTCGGCTAATGGCGAACTGAGCGCGCCGGTCATCATCACGTTTTCTGGGGTGCTGTGCGCGGCTGGCATGTGGCTGCTCTACACCCAGGTCAACCCGCTGACCATGTGGCTGACCTTCGGCACCTTCGTCGGCTATGCCGTGGTTTACACCATTTTTCTCAAACCGGCCACGCCGCAGAACATCGTCATTGGCGGCGCCTCGGGCGCCATGCCGCCGGTACTGGGCTGGGCGGCTGTGAGCGGCCACGTGTCGGTCGAGGCCATGCTGCTCTTCCTCATCATTTTTCTGTGGACGCCGCCGCATTTCTGGGCGCTGGCGCTTTACCGAGTGGAAGATTACAAAAAGTCCGGTTTGCCCATGCTGCCGGTCACGCATGGTTCCGAGTTCACCCGCACGCAAATCCTGCTTTACACCCTGCTGCTCAGCGCGGTGACGCTGCTGCCCTATGTGCTGGGCATGAGCGGCCTGATCTATTTGGCCAGCGCGGTGGTGCTCGACGGCATTTTCATCGCCTACGCCTGGGCGCTCAAACGCGAGTACAGCGATTTGCTCTCGCGCAAGACCTTCCGCTATTCCATCCTGTACCTTTCGCTGCTCTTCGCCGCCTTGCTGGTGGACCATTACCTGCACTTCCATTTCGTCTGAACTCTCGTCTGATGCCCCCACGCTTTTCTGCCGCACGCCGCTCGCTTGTTCTGTCTGCCGCCTTTGCGCCCCTTGCACCTTTGGTGCTGGCGGCCTGCAGCAAGCCCTATGTGTTTCATGGCGTGGACATCACCGGGGTGCCCTATGCCGACGGTTTTTCGCTGACCGACTTCAATGGCAAGACGCGCACCCTGGCTGACTTTGCCGGCAAGGTGGTGGTCATGTACTTCGGCTATACCCAATGCCCAGACATCTGCCCGGCGTCGATGCAGGTGGTGGCGCAGGCTATGGACGATCTGGGCGAGAAGGCCCGCGATGTGCAGTTTCTGTTCGTCACGGTTGACCCCGAGCGCGACACGCCGGAAATCCTCAAGGCCTACGTCACCCATTTCAACCCGACTTTCCTGGCGCTCTCCGGCACGCCCGAGCAGATCGCGCTGACGGCGAAGAACTTCAAGGTGTATTACAAAAAGGTGCCCGGCAAGACGCCGGGCAGCTACACCATGGATCACACCGCCGGGTTTTATGTGTTCGACCCCAAGGGCAAGATCCGGCTGTTCGAGCGCGAGGGCGTCTCGGCCAAAGATCTGGCACAGGACATCAACGCCCTGATCGAAGGGCATTGAGCGAAGGGCATTGAGCCCGGGTCGCCAGTGTCAGCTGGCATGACGACATCCCTACAGATAAAGACCTACGTCGGCCGGTTTGCGCCGTCACCCACCGGGCCGCTGCATGCGGGCTCTCTGGTCGCAGCACTGGCCTCCTGGCTGGACGCGCGCGCGCATGGCGGGCTCTGGCTGGTGCGCGTGGAAGATGTGGACTTCACCCGCAACCAGTCCGGCGCCGCCGAGTGCATCCTGCAGCAACTCGCGGATTGCGGCCTGCAGCCCGATCGGCCGCCCGTTTGGCAATCGCAGCGTGTGGCGCTTTATCAGCAGGCGTTGGACAAACTCGCCACCTCCGGCTGGGCTTACCCCTGCAGCTGTTCCCGTGCGGACATTCTGGCGCTACTTGGCGCGCAGGGCCACCTGCCGGCGCGCGGGCAAGAGGCGGTCTATCCCGGAACTTGCCGCAGGGGTTTGCACGGCCGCAGCCCGCGATCGTGGCGTGTGCGTCTGCCTGACGATGCGGCGCAGCCCCTGCACTGGCGCGACCGCCGCCTGGGCGCGCAGTCTCAGGTGCTCAGCCTGGAGGTGGGCGACTTTGTGCTCAAACGCGCCGACGGCGCCTGGGCCTATCAGCTCGCCGTGGTGGTGGACGATGCGGCGCAAGGCGTGACCGATGTGGTGCGCGGGGAAGACCTGGCCGCCTCGACCGCCCGGCAGATCGCCCTGCAGCGTCTGCTCGGTCTGCCGACGCCGCGCTATTTGCACGCCCCGCTGGTGCGGGATGCGCAGGGAGAAAAGCTCTCCAAGCATCAGGGCGCGGCAGCCTTCGTGGCCGGGGCGCAGAGCGTGCAGCAGGCGCTCGGTGTGCTGGGGCTGGATGTTCGAGCAAACTCCCTGTCCGAACTGCTGGCGCAGGCGGTGCAGGCGTGGCGCGACAAATGGCCTAAACCCGGATTTTCCATTAGGACACGGGAGGATGGCGCGGCGAGTTGGGGATGGATTTGACTCTGCGCGACAAGCTCATAGCCATCGCTATGGGCGCGAAGCGCGGGGGCGAAGACGCCCCAAACCGGCGCGCCAGCGCCCGTGTAGGGGCAAAGCCCCGCCTAATGGGAAATCCGGGTTAAAGCGCAGCAAGCCGTTTGAGAGCGGTGTCCAGCGTGGCGTCTTGTTTGGCGAAACAGAAACGAACCACGCCGCGCTGCCGTCCGTCGGGCTCGAAGGCAGACAGCGGAATGGCGGCCACGCCGATCTCGGCGGTGAGCCAGCGGCAGAAGGCGTCGTCCGGCAGGTCGCTGATGGCGTCATAGCGCACGCACTGAAAGTAGCTGCCGCTGCAGGGCAGCAGTTCAAACCGGCTCGCCGCCAGCCCGGCGCGGAAGCGGTCGCGCTTGGCCTGATAGAAGTCGGGCAGATCGCGGTAGGGCGCCGGGTCGGCCAGATAGTCGGCCAAGCCATGCTGCATGGGCGTGTTGACGGTGAACACGTTGAACTGATGCACCTTGCGGAACTCGGCGCTGAGCGCCGCCGGGGCGGCGACGCTGCCGATCTTCCAGCCGGTGACGTGAAAGGTCTTGCCGAAACTCGACACCACGAAGGCGCGCGCGGCCAGGCCGGAAAACCGCGCGGCGCTCTGGTGCTGCGCGCCGTCGAACACCATGTGCTCGTACACCTCATCGGCAATCAGCACGATGTCGGTGGGCGCGAGAAGCGCTTCGAGCTGCCGCATGTCGGCTTCGCTCCAGACCGTGCCGCTGGGATTGTGCGGGCTGTTGACGAGCAAGGCACGGGTGCGCGGGGTAAGGGCCGCGGCAATGGCGGCGAAATCCGGGCGGAAGTCGGCTTGCAAGGGAACGGTGCGGGCCACGCCGCCGCATAGGGCGATGTTGGGCAGGTAGCTGTCGTAGCTGGGCGTGAGCACGATGACTTCATCGCCGGGATGCACCACGGCGAGCAGGGCCGTGAAAATGGCCTGCGTCGCCCCGGCAGTGATGGTGATTTCTGCGTCGGCGTCATAGCGCGCGCCGTGCAGCGCGGCGATCTTGTCGGCCACTGCCCGCCGCAAGGCGGGAACCCCGACCATGGGCGGATATTGGTTGGCGCCGCGGCGCATGGCCCGATCCACACTGTCGATGAGGCGCGGGTCGCAGGAAAAATCCGGAAAGCCCTGGCCGAGGTTGATGGCGCCGTGCTCCTGCGCCAGTGCCGACATGACGGTGAAGATGGTGGTGCCGACTTGCGGCAGGCGCGAGACAATGTGGGGCGTTTGGTGAGATTGGGGCGACATGAGGGACACCCTCTCAGATGGAAAACACGTCTTGCCCGTCCAGCTCGCCACGCAGGGTTTGTTCCACCAGTTTGCGCGGCAGGCGGGGCGAGATCAGCTCGGCGAACAGCGGGACGAAACTGCGTTGCAGCACACCGCGCTTGAACGCCACGCGCGTGAGCAGCTGACCGAACAGATGGCCGGCGGGAAGGGCGCGCAGCGCGGTATCGCGCTCGGGGGAAATGGCCATTTCGGCAATCAGCCCCACACCCAGCCCCAGTTCGACATAGGTTTTGAGCACGTCAGAATCGAGCGCTTCGAGCACGATCTGCGGCTGCAGGTGGGCATGGGCGAAGGCGGCATCGATCTGGCGGCGTCCGGCAAAGGCGGGCTCGTAGGTCACCAGCGCAAAGGTGGCCAGTTCGGCCAGGGTGAGCTCGGCGCGATCGCACAAGGGGTGTCCGTGCGGCACGACGGCCAGATGCTGCCAGCTGTAGCAGGGCAGGGTGAGCAGGTCGGGAGAATCTTGCAGCGACTCGCTGGCCAGCCCCAGATCGGCGCGTTCTTCGCGCACGGCCTGCGCCACCTGATCGGGCGTGCCCTGCAGCAGTTGCACCTGCACGGCGGGCATGCGTCGGCGGAACTCGGCAATCACCCAGGGCAGCTTGTAGCGGGCCTGGGTGTGCGTGGCGGCCACGGTGAGCTGGCCCGCATCGCGCGCGGCGTAGTCTTGCCCGATGCGCTTGAGGTTGGCGACTTCGCGCAGAATGATGTCCACACTGCGCAGCACCTCGACGCCCGGCTCGGTGAGTTTGCGGATGCGCTTGCCGTGGCGGCTGAAAATTTCCACCCCCAGCTCGCTCTCCAACTCGATGATGGCCTTGGACACGCCGGGCTGCGAGGTATGCAGCGCCCGCGCCGCCTCGGTGAGGTTGAGCTTGCGGCGCACAGCCTCTTGCAGAAAACGGAATTGGTGCAGGTTCATTGCAATCTTCGTCCGCCGGTTCAGCGGAACCGCACCTGCCAGGCAAACACGATCAACCCCAGTCCGCCAAACAACAGCATGGGCATGGCCGCGGTGATGGCCGGTGGCCACGTTCCCAAAATCCCCAGACTGGAAAACAAGGTGTTGAGCAGGATGAACGCGATTCCCAGCACGATGCCCGCGAGCACTTTGCCGCTGACGCCCTTCGAGCGCGTATGCAGGTAAGCGAAGGGCAGGGCCAGCAGCAACATCACCACGGCGCTGAAGGGATAGAACAGCTTTTTCCACAGCTGGATCTCATAGCGTTCGGCCGCCTGATGATTGGCGCGCAGATGTTGGATGTAGCGCCACAGATCGATGGCCGACATCTTGTCAGGCGACAGCAACAGCACCCCGAGCACACTGGGCGAGAGCGAGGTCTGCCAGCGATAGCTCGGCAACTGGGTTACCTTCAAGGCGGCGCCGGTCTGTTGCGGAAGTTCGGTGCGGGTGACTTTGTGCAGCATCCAGGTGCCACCGCCTTCGTACTGGCCACTGGGCGCATGCAGTTCCGCAGCAATCTGCGCCTGGGCATTGAGCACGTAGATGTGGATGTCGGTGAGATCGCCTCGGGTGTTGATGGTTTTGATGTTGACGGTCTGATTGCCGCTTCGGTCTGAATCGTTGCGTAGCCAAACGCCCGAAGCCAATTGGGTGCCGATGCCTGACCCTCCCCCGGCCTGCAACCGCGCCGACAGTTGCCCGGCTGCCGGCGCAAGCCACTCACCGAGCAGGAACAAGGTGACGACCAGTGCGGCGGCCAGTTGCAGCAGCAAGCCCAGCGCCGCGCGCGGGCTCAGTCCCGAAATTCGCAGAATGGTGAACTCGCTGCTCGCGGCCAAGGAGGCCAGCGCAAACACGCCGCCCACCAGCGTGGCGATGGGCAAGACTTCATAGGCGCGGCCGGGCATGCTCAGCGCAACATGCAGCAGGGTGCCGCTCAGGCTGAAACCCGGCTTGCCCAGATTGCTCAGGTCGTTGAGCATGTCAATGAAAAACAGCAGCGCAAGAAAGGCCAGCGTCACCAGACCCACGGCGCTGAGCACATGCAGCAGCATAAAGCGGCGTATGGTGCGCATCAGGCGTGTGCTCCGGACCGTGCGCGGCCTGGCCACAGGCGGTGCAGCCAGCCATTGCCCCGCATCAGCAGCAGCAACAGGAACAATACCGCGCTGCCGTGCACCAGCAGAAAGCCGCTGGTAAATCCCACCCGGCCTTCGCTGATCCAGCCTTGCAGCACATTGAGCAGGTTGAAATAAATCAGATAGACCAGGATGGCGCTGATCA
>NZ_JBYCKI010000068.1:0-1375 GCF_057473305.1 Thiomonas sp. TH-17 | reverse complement strand
CGCGCCAGTGGATAGTCCATCACCACATTTCTGAACGGTATCGGCCCACGGCTGGACTCGACGAAGGGCGTCGCCGTCAGCTCCAGCCCGAACAGCGGCTTGAGCTCGTTGATGGAACGCATACCGGCTTGAGCACGGTAGCGGTGCGATTCGTCCATCAGCAGTACGAGGTCAGGCAGGTTCGCCAGATAATTGAAGTAGCTGTCCCCCAGCACCTCTTTCATCCGCTTGATGCGTGGCTCCTTGCCGCCACGCACCTCGGAGTTGATCTTGGAGATGTTGAAAATGTTGATGCGTACATCACTAAACAGCTCGCCCGTGGGTATGCTTTGCTGATCGTAGTTATCGCCGGTAATCACCCGTGGCGAATTGATGGCGAACTCTCCAATGCCTTTGAACACATATTTGGGCGTATTGGGCGTGAAATCCGCAATCAGCTTGTTGTAGATCGTGAGATTGGGCGCGAGCACGAAAAAGTTGTTGATGCCGTGCGCCAGATGCAGGTAGGCGATGAAGGCCCCCATCAGGCGCGTCTTGCCCACCCCCGTGGCCAGCACGAAGCACAGCGACGGGAACTCGCGCTCAAAGTCTTCCAACGTGGGGAATTCGGCTTTCAGCGTGGCCAGCACTGCCGCTACATCCTTGTCGTGCTCCAGCAGTTCCGGCGCGGCCTCGATGGCATGCACCAGCCTGGAAAGCGATTCCGCCTGCGGCGGGCGCAGGGACAGGCGACCGGTAATGTGGTTCTGAACGCGGGCGCTCATGCTTCCCCCTTCGTATTGTTCTTGTCATCCTCAAGCTTCTTCAGCAGCCGATCAAAGTCGCTTTCGAACAGCCTGTCCTGCACGATGCGGTATTTCTCGAACTCGGTTTCGGCATGTGCGCGGGCGATCTCCGCAGTGACCCTGCCCGCGTCCTGCAAAACTTCGCGGTTCGTTACTTCGATGAATCGGTTCAGCCGCACCTCCCAGTCCTGCATGGTCATGGGCAAGTGCCGTTTTGCCATATCTTCGGCAATGTCCAGATAAGCGTTCACCAGACGCGAAAGCTGCGCCATTTCATCTTCACTCAGGTAGTTTTTGGCAATCACCACATCGAATTTCTGGATTTTCCCGCGTGGCGCATCCTGCCAGGTGGTCAGCCCCATATTGGGCTTTTCCGCATCAGCGCGGGCGACGATCATTTCCGCCGCCGTCTGGCCGTGAATCGCCCAGTGCAGCTTGTTCTGCACCGTGGCGAAAAAGCGCTTCGTGGCCTGCGCCGTCACGTCGTAATCAACCGCCGTGGCGTAGATGTCGGTGATCTTCTGGTAGAACTTGCGCTCCGAAAGGCGAATCTCGCGGACACGCTGGAGCTGCTCTTCGAAATACTGCTG
>NZ_JBYCKI010000067.1:0-30026 GCF_057473305.1 Thiomonas sp. TH-17 | reverse complement strand
GAACAAGGCCCGGTTTTCGGTCGGGCCTTGTTCGTAATTGATTGATTTTGGTGCCGGAGATAGGAGTCGAACCTACGACCTACGCATTACGAATGCTAAATTACATCTAGCATTAATGCTGTTTTCATGGTACTTTTACGTTTTCGGGGACAAAACGGGGACAGTAAGAAGCCCATGGCGTCGATCACACAGCGCGCTTCCGGCCGGTGGCAGGCCAAGGTGCGGCGGCAGGGTCAGCCGCCGCTCTCCCGCACATTCAAAACCAAGGCCAGCGCCGAGGCTTGGGCGCGCAAGCTCGAATCCGAGCAGGAGCGCGGCGTGTGGCGTGACAGCAGCGAGGCCGAGAGCACAACGTTGACCGAGTGCCTGGATCGCTACGTACGCGAGCACGTTCCGCGCAAGCGCGACCCGGCGCGGGAACGCTCGCATGTGGATGCGCTGCGCGCCCTGCCCTTCGCCAGCCGCGCCATGGCGCGCGTACGCAGCGCCGACGTGGCCGCTGCCCGCGATGCCTGGACTGCGGTGGGACACGCGCCGGCAACCATCGTGCGGCGCATGGCCGTCCTCTCGCGCGTGTTCAACGTGGCACGTCGCGAGTGGGGCATGGAGTCACTCGCCAATCCTATCGAGGCCGTCACCAAGCCACACGTTGCGAACGCCCGCGAGCGCCGCGTGAGCGAAGCCGAAATCGAGGCCATCTGCGCAGCCACTGGATCGGCGGAACTCGCCTCCTTCATCCACCTGGCAGTTGAGACCGCCATGCGACGCGGCGAGCTATGCGTGCTGCGTTGGGAGCACGTGGATCTGCACGCTTCCACGGCGCATCTGCCGCGTACCAAGAATGGCGACTCGCGCACCGCGCCACTCTCCAGCCGCGCCATCGACGTGCTGCACGCGCTGCCACGACGCATTGATGGCCGGGTGTTCGGGCTGCAGCCGGATTCGGTCACTCAGGCCTTCGAGCGAGCAGCAGAGCGGGCAAAGATCGAGAACGTCACCCTGCACGATCTGCGCCACGAGGCGACCAGTCGGCTTGCCGAGAAGCTGTCGAACGTGCTCGAGCTGGCGGCTGTCACCGGTCACAAGGATCTGCGCATGCTCAAGCGCTACTACCATCCGCGGGCAACCGATCTGGCGAAGAAGCTGGGGTAGGCAGGCTTGCAAATAGAAGCACCTAGTGCTACATTTACGCATGCCTCAAGCGCCCCGGATGATGGCTCGCGCATTCAAAACCGCCTGGTTTTCCAAGGCGGCGAAGAAAGCCGGCATCGCGGATGAAACGCTGTGCGAAGCCATCCAGCAGGTGATAAGGGGCCAGGCAGACGACTTGGGCGGTGGCGTGTTCAAGAAGCGCCTGAACAAGAACAGGCATCGAGCCATCATCCTCGCAAAGGGTGGCGAGCATTGGATCTACGAATACCTGTTCGCCAAAAAGGACAGGGACAACATCGAGGATGACGAGCTGGCCGCGTTCCGGAACCTCGCCAAGAGTTACGCAAAGCTCCCCGCGCACCAGCTCGCACGGCTGTTGCTCGACAAACATCTCGTGGAGATCTGTCATGCCCAAAAGCACCCAGTACAAGAGTGATGCCTTCGAGGCCATCCATCGGTCAGCAGCGGCGCTGCACAAGGTGGGTGCGATCAATAAGGCCACGATGCGTCACTTCGACGAATCCTGCCTGGCCGTGCCACCGACTATCGCACCACAGCAGATCAAGCAACTACGCGAGAGCTTCAGCGTCAGTCAGCCCGTCTTCGCGCGTTACCTCAACACGAGTGAAAGCACCATCGAGAAGTGGGAGACTGGCGCCAAGCGGCCGAGTGGGATGGCACTCAAGCTGCTTGCGATCGCGCGCAAACACGGATTGCAAGCGCTCGCTTAAAACGTGCACGCGATTTTGGATCGTACGATCCAAAAAGGTGGGGGGCTTCCGCGCCCCGCCTTTGGTCTTTCACTGCTGGAGATCCTCGTGCTTAGCCAGGATGTCCTGGATCTGATACGGCTCGAAGGCCACATCCCAGCACCATGGCCCGAAGCCACCCTTCTCGTTGACGCCGCGCACCCAGGCATCAAGTGCGGCGCGCTTGGCCTTGTTCTGCTCGCTGTCCACGCCCTTGATCTCCAGCACCAGCGTCTTGCCGTTGGCCAAGCGAATCAAGAAATCGGGCAGGTAGCGCCGGCGCGAGCCGTTCCAGAGGTAGTAGATCTGGAAGCCGAGGTGATCGTTCTTGACGTAGGCCTCGACTTGGTCCGTCGTCTCCAGCACGTTGGCGGTGTGGCCTTCCCATGAGCTGTCGCCCACCATGTAGTTGATTTGCGACTTCACCGTGGCGATGGTCGGCTTGGTCGTGTACCAGGTCGACATCTCGCGCGTGCTGCCGATCGGGCGGTCTTCGTCGAACACCAGCTCGACGCGCTCGGCGTTGCGGGCATATACGTGGCGCATTAGGTGCTGCACGATCTGCTCAAGGTTCAGCGCCAGCAGGATGCGCTTGCGCAGCGGTTCCTGGTGGTACAGCGAAGGGATCACCAGCTTGTCGGAATTGAAGAACCGGTCCATCAGTTGCACCAATTGCATGCTGAGGTAGTCCGGGTTGCCTTTGTAGCCGGCACGTGCATCCTCAAAGGCGCGGCGCGAGGCACGGAACATCAGCCGCTGCAAACGGAAATCATCCGGCAACTGCTCAAGGTCGACGCGCTGCACTTTGCTCATGTCCGAAGCGCCACCCAACGCCGGTGCCAGGTCCGCGCTGATCGGTGTTTTCGCCGGATCGATCTGCAGCGGCTGCATGGCATCCCAGTGCACGTCCAGCTCCTCACGCATCACCGGATCGATGCGCAGCACGTTCGGCCAGCGGATCTCGTAGGCATTGCGCTCGGGCAGCGACTCGATCTGCGTGCTGGGCTTGGGCGGCGGTGGCGCCACGCCGCCGCTGATGTCCTGGTAGATCGACAGCGGCACGCCAAACACGTTGACAAACTCGGGCAGGAACAGGCCGTTCTCGTCGGTTTCATAGCCCACGCGCCGCAGGCCACGTCCGATCACCTGCTCGCACAGCAGTTGGCTGGTGAAAGCGCGCAGGCCCATGATGTGGGTGACGTTCTTGGCGTCCCAGCCCTCGGACAGCATCGCCACAGAAATCACGTTCTGCAGGTTCTGGCCCGCCTTGCCGATCTTGCCCACGGTGTCGACGATGGCGCGCAGCACGTCCTCCTTGGGCTGTGCCAGCAGCTCGGCATGGCGCTCGGCGGGCAGACCCGAGTCGCACACGATGGCTTGCAGTTGTGCCTCGTAGTCCTTGTCAGCGGCGGCGCTCTCGCCCAGCTCGGCCTTTTCCAGCACCTTGGAATCCACGCGCAGCAGGCGCGTGCGCGCATGCAGCTCCTGCCACCAGGCGTGGCCTTGCGCAAAGTAATGCTCGATGCGCGCAGCCGTCTCGGTGCGATTGCACACCGTCAGCATCACCGGTGGAACCGTATGCCCGGCCTCTTGCCATGCACGCGCGGTTTCGCGCCAGTCCGCGCCCAGTAGCGTGTAGGCGTGCTGCACCAACTGCGGCAGCGCCTCGTGTGGCTGCGCGCCGCGCCGGTTCAAGTCCTCGTGGACTTCGCGCTCGCGGTACAGGTGATACAGCTTGGGGCGCAACGTGGCGGCGTTGGGCACCGCGCTGTCGCGTACGACTACGCGAGGCGTTTTCACCAGCCCGGCCTCGATGGCGTCGTTGAGGCCGAAATCCGACACGATCCAGCCGAACAAGCCTTCGTCGGTGTTGGTGCGGCCGGTGGGCGCGAACGGCGTCGCCGAAAGATCGAAGCAGCGCTGGATGCGGCGCGTCTTGTGCAGGCGATCCAGGCCCTCGATCCAGCGCGTGGCCTCGTCCAGATCGATGCCCCGCTCCTCGGCCTCGCGTTTGCTGATCTTGGTATCGGCCGGCGTGCGGTAAGCATGGTGCGCCTCGTCATTGATCACCACCAGGTCGCGGAAACCAGCGAGCTTGCCCAGCACGCGCCGGGTGTAGGCCTCGTCAGACTCGGCACCCTTGCGCACCACCGAGCGCTCGGGCTCTTTCAGCGGCATCAGCGTGTGCCAGTTCTCCACCAGCATCTCGGCCTGGTTCAGGCGCTGGCGCAGGGCATCGGACGGGCACAGCTCGAACTCGTCGTAGACGTTGGCGCGGTTGCCGGGATACAGCACCTGCAGCCGCTCGCGCACCGTCAGTCCCGGCGCCACGATGAAAATCGCGCGCGTGAAGTCCTTACTGCGCTTCGGGTAGGTCAGCGCATTCAGCACTTGCCAGGTGATGATCATCGCCATCACCGTGGTCTTGCCGCTGCCGGTGGCCATCTTGCTGCACAGGCGCTCCCATGGGCCGCCATCGCCGGGTACGAAGACGCCCTGCTTGAACTCGGTGCTGGCCTCGACGTACCAGATCAAAGTCTCGATGGCCTCGAGCTGGCAGAAGTAGAACGGGTACTGCCGCGCCTCGCGATCATTCCAGTGCTCGAGCAGGCTGCGGGTGACACTGGTGACGCCGGGGTAATCGGCCGCGCGCCAGGCTTCCACGCGCTCGCGGATGCGGTTGACCAGCTCCAGCGGCTCGGTGCGTCGGGTGTTGTTGCGGGTGTCGAAAATCTCGTAGCCGGCGGGGCGCCGGCCCTCCATCAACACCAGTTGGCCGCTGCGCTCTACCCAGTACCGGCTGGGCGCTTCGTAGGGGCGATTGACGATCAGCGAGGCTGGCGTGCTCATGCGTCACCAGCTTTGGTTGCACGTTTGATATAAGCCTGCTGCGGATGGTTGGGCGTGTTGGGATGCAGCGACTCTAGAAGCCCCTCGCGCACCATCGGGGCAACATATTGATCACGCAACGTTTCGGCTTTGCGATCCAAGGCTGCTGCCAGATCATTGAGGCCCTGGTAGCGATTCGAGCAGAGTTCGAGAATGGCGGTTCTTACCAAATTCGGGTTGGCACGGCGGGTTGCCCGTACCCGGACCGCCGCGGGTGCCTGTTGCTCATGCATTCGCGCCAGATCGACAGATCCAGCGGCTCCCGCGGAACCCGGTCCGCTATCCGGGGAGCTCGGCGAGATATCCGGAGAGCTCAAGGCGATATCCGGGAAGCTCAGGGCTGTATCCGGGTACCTCGAGGTCGCTGGATCCGCCCCGCCGAGCGTGTATTTCATACCGCGCCGCGCGCCGTCGGCCACCAGATAACCATTCTGCACCAAACCCTTCAGCAGGAACGTGATGTCCCTGGGGTGCAACGTCAGGATGTCCTGCAGGCTCTGGTTGGTGATCGTGCCGTCTTGAGCGGCTGAAACCAGCACCTGAATCTGTTCGGGCGTAAGCAGGCTCTGAACGTCCTGCCCAAAGCGGCGCTGCAGGGCTTGGATCGCCTCGGGTGGCAACATGCTGATCATGGGCAGCTCAAGCACCACACGATCAGGTCGCAAGGTCTCGCGCAGCCGCGGTGATCGCCAATGCTGCGCAGCCCAGCTCTGGCGAATCTTGGCAATGCCCGAGCCGGCCTTGTCGCCCACGCCCAGCATCTGGAACATCCTTTGCAGCGACTTGTTGCGACACTCGCTGATGCTTCCCTGCAGCAACTGCTCGCGGGACAGCAGTAGGGTGCCCGGATTGGAAAAGTCGATGTGGTCCGCGTAGCGCTCGATCACGATGCCGCCCTGGCCGCTGTAGTCGGCATGGATTAGCGCGTTGACCAGCGCCTCCTGCAGCGCTTCATGCACGGGTGTGGTGGTTTGTCGATAGCCTTCGGTGTCCAACTGAAACGGTTGGCGCACGCCCGGCCCTGATGACAGCCGCACGATGACGCGCTGATAAAACTGGAACAGGTTGCCCTCCCATGTACCGTCGATGGTCAGTCGGTCGGTCCAGCGCACGGCGGGGTCATCGGTGAAGTGCTCGCGGTAGTCGAGATGGAAACCCGGCACCGCCGCAGGATCTTGGATGGCCTGTCCACGGCCAAACATCAGCAAACCGGCAGCAGTGATGCCTTCGCGGCCGCTGCTGCGGTCCCTGCGCCAGCCACCTAGCTTTTCCAGCAGGCCGCGGTCGTCTTCCTGCAGCCACGGATGCGTGGGTCTGAGCGAGGCAAACCGGTTGCGGTATTGCTGGATCGATTCAAGGTGCAGATCATCCAGTGTGAAGCCTTCCAGGATGCGGCTGTCGCTGGGTTCGTCGGACTGGTCCGCGAACATGCGGCGCACCTCGTCCTCGGTACAGAGGTAATCGCCCTCGTGATTGCGCCGATAGGTACCGGCAAAAGGGTTGGGGCCAATGTAGACCGGGCGGTCCCTGCGCGTGGCGCGCGGCACCTTGATGTGAATCAGGACAGGGCCGGATGGGCGCTCTTGAACTGGCGTGATGTCGGATTCCTGCAGCAGATTGCGGCTGACCTTCTGGCGGTTGTGCAGAAGATCCCACAGCTGACTGCGGAGCTTCGCCGCGTCACTAACACCCTCCAATTCAAGGCGCCCGTCCTTGTTTTGCACCACGCCCAGCCAGATCGTGCCACCGTTGCTGTTCGCGAACGCGCTGTACGTTTGCCACAAGCTGCCCGGCAGGCCGCCGCGGGCGGACTTGTATTCGACGTCGTAGCCCTCGTCCTGGGACAGTTCGTCGAACAGCTCCAGTTGTTGTTCCTGCGGGCTCATTCCAGCGTGATCACTTTCAGCGACTCGATGCCGCGGTCGTCGACGATCTTCACCGCGATGCGGCGGTGCTCGCCGGGCTCGAAGGGCAAGCTGACGGTGCCGTGGAACCGCTCCATCAGGCTTTCGTCGAGCTCAGCCTTGATGTCACGCTTCAGCTTGTTCCAGCCGTCCTTGGCTCCGGCCATCGGAAAGAACACCTGGCGCGGGAACAGGCTGCGCTGATCGTAGTCGGTGTCCAGCATCCACGCGGCGATCTTGCCCTTGCCGCCCGAGATCAGCTCGCCGCGCGCGGTGTCGAAGTAGTCGAAGCCGTGCACCTCCACCTCGTACTGCCCGTCCTTGCGCCGTCGCAGCTCCACTTCGGGCTGGCCCATCAGCCAGAAGCTCTGGTTGCTGGCGCGGGCCTTCTTGAGATCGGCGGTGAGCAGATCGGTGTTCATTTCGGCCTTGAGCGCCACGATGCCCTTGGTGGCGTCGATGTCCTTGGCGGCCTCGGGGTCGAACACGAAGGCGCAGAACACGATCATCTTGGGCCGCGGGAACAGCTCGCCGGCCTCGCGCATGGCCAGCTCCACCTGGCGCCGTTCCAGCGCGGCGTACTCGGGGCCGAAGCTCACCACCACGCGCTCGCCGCTGTCGGCCATGGTGCCGGTGCAGTGCAGGTAGCGCGTGCCGGGCAGCGTCTCCAGCTCGGCGAATTTCAGCATCTGCCCGCCACGGCCGCGAATGCCGGTTTTCAGCAGTTCGTCGCGCCAGCCGTGCTGGCGGGCCGACTCGCCCGAGCGTGCTACGCTGGCGTCGGCTTCGCGTGGCGGCACCTCGTCGCCCAGCGCCTGCACCGTGGCAAATGGCACGGCTTCGACCGTGAGTGGGCCGGTGATGCGCAGCTTGTGGCGGTTCACCTGCGGCTGATCGTATAGCGTCTCCTGATCGGCGTGCGCGGCGATGGACTGGTCCATGCGCCGCTGCATGGCCTGGCGCGCGACGTGAAAGGCATCGAACGCAGCGTGCGCGCCCTGCGGCCAGTCGGCAGGGAAGTCGAACGGCACCTCCCATTCCAGCAGCGCGCTGGCGGGCGCGTCCTCGCCCGAGGGCAACTTGACGGTTTTGCTGGCCGGCGCGGCGAAGTCGATCTTCGCGCCCTTGCGCCCGCCTTCGGTCACCGCAAATGGCGCCGGCGGCTGCGCGCGCAGTGCCGCGTTCAACTCGCCCAGCGCCTGCTCGATGGCCGAGTGCAGGCGCGCGTAGATCTCGTCGATCTCGGGGTTGTTGGCGATGGACTTCAGGGTGACGTGCGGCACCGTCTTGTAGATGAAGCCCGCCTTCAGGCCCTCGTTGGGATAGCGCAAGTCGTAGTAGTCGTAGCTGGCCGTCATCAGGCGCTGCTTGGCGAGCGTCACGGCGACGCGCGAGGTGTCGCAGGTGATCCAGCGGCGGCCCCACTTTTCGGCAACAACAGCCGTCGTGCCCGAGCCGCAGGTGGGATCGAGTACGAGGTCACCAGGGTCGGTGGTCATCAGTAGACAGCGTTCAACAATCTTTTGGCCAGTTTGCACTACGTAGACCTTGTCCTCAGAAAAACCTGTCATCAACACATCTCGCCAGATGTTGTTAATCGGGGAGACGCCAAAGTCGTTGAGCATTCGGCGGTACATCAACGAGTTCCCGATCGGTTCGAGCCTGCTCGCCACGCTTAGACGCCCAAATCCATTTGAGTGAGTTTTCCAGTACCCCTTACCCGGCACGAAGTCTTTTCCCTGATGAGAAACTGGGAAATCACCTGGAGGACGTTGACTGGTCAGATTGTCTGCCGCAAATACTTCGAGCTCGGACTGAAGTTCTGATGGCTGCGCGCGTTCAGTGGACGTCATGCGACGGCGCTCACCTGTTTCTTTCGACACCACCCAGGTGTACTGAGTCGTTCCTTCACCTCCAAGGGTCTTGTCGGTGAAGAGTTGTCGATACCTCAGCTTCGATTTGTCTCTGGCGTAGAAGAGGACGATGTCAGCTACTCCTGCCAAGTATTCTGAAGTGGCGCTCGATGTCTTGACGGCAATAATCTCCGCAACCAGGTTTTCAGTGCCGAATATTTCGTCAAGAAGATTGCGCGCGAGGTGAACATTCTCATCGCCGATCTGCACAAACACGCTGCCCGATTCGTGCAACAGCTCCCGCGCCAGCAACAGCCGGTCGCGCAGGTAAGTCAGGTAGGAGTGGATGCCCAGCTCCCAGGTGTCCCGGAAGGCCTTGATCATCTCGGGCTCGGCGGTCAGATCTTCGTCCTTGCGGTCCTTGACGTCGCGCTTGTTGATGAAAGGCTGAAAGTTGCTGCCGTATTTGATGCCGTAGGGCGGGTCGATGTAGATCATCTGCACCTGCCCGGCCATGCCTTCCTTGGTGAGCAGGCTGTTCATCACCAACAGACTGTCTCCGGCGATCAGGCGGTTGGACCAGCCGCGGTCGTGCTTGTAGAACTCGATGGCCTCGTGCAGCGGCAGCGGCTGCTCGAACCAGGCCTGCAGCCAGTCGTCCTGATGAGGCGCATCGGCAACGCCGGCCTTGCCCGCGCGCAGGCGCTTGCGCAACGCAGCCAGGATGGTGGCCGGGTCGATGCGCTCGTGCACGTGCAGGCTGACGGTGTCCACCGCAAAACGGGTGCGCTCGGCCTTGCCGGCCCAGTTGAGGTAGGGCGCGGCGCGGCGCTTCAGTTCGGCGAGCGCGGCGCGCATGGTGTCGGTGTCGCCGCTGGACAGTGCATCGTCGATCAGCGCCTCGAGTTCGGCGCGGCCGCTGTCGAACTGCAGCGCAGGATCGAGGTGCGGGTCGTAGGCCCAGGCGGTTTTGGGCTGGCCGGGATCGTCGTCGGGCGTGACCAGGCCGACCTCGGGGTTGTTGGTGCGGTGATCCTTGTGGCGGTAGGCGCTGAGTTTCTCCTCTCCCTTGCTGCGCTTGGGGCGGGTGGGTTCGCCGGGCTTGCGCGCGCTCAGCGGCAGGCCGCGCTGTTGCGGTCTGGGCTGCTTGGCGGCATCGGGCACGGTTTGCGATTCCAGTGCCAGCGCGCCGGGTTCGACGCTGATGATGCGACGCACCGAGCCGCCACGGCCGCGACCCAGCGCGAGCAGGCCTTGTGCCAGCAGGGCATCGCGCGCGACAAAGTAAGTCGCCTCGGAAATCTCACTTTCCAGCACCGTGGCGATCAGCGCGCGCAGCGCCTGGTTGCCGATGCTGCTGCCATCTTCGGGTGTCGCGGCCAACAGCACGCGCTGGATGTCGTCCTGGGTGATTTCGGGCATTGCGTTCCTTCCCCTTCGTCGCGTCTTGCAGCGGGGCAAGCATAGCGAGCCCGCCATGCGCTTGCCGCGTGAATTGGACCAGCGGCCGCAATCAGCAGTCTCTGACCCAACACAGGGATGTGCCGCCTGGGATCAATCTTCACCGGGCAGCATGATCGTCAGTACCGGCTCGCCCAAGTCTCCAGGGCCGATCACGGCCGCAAGCATCGTCAGCCGTGGCCGCGTCGCGCGTCCGCCGCGGGGCACGCGGTAGAGTGAAAATCGAATGCGCTCGCCGCTAGCGTGGCGAGCGGCGCAGCGAAACATCCACAGCACATCGTGCAGGCGCCCGGCGATGTCTTGGTGAATTTGGCGGCTGCTGTCTTCATTCTGCCAGTCGACGCAATCCGCCCATGCAGCACGAGTCAATGCCACGGGGTGGCGGATGCCCAGTGCGCGCGCCTCGGTGCTGACATCGATCAGGGTGCCGTCGTTAATCGCCTCCGCGCGGGTGTAGGTACTGATCGGCTCGCCGAATAGCTCGCGCACGAGGTCGTTGTCTTGATCGTTCATGGTGTCGTCTCCGTGTGGTCGGGTTGTCGCAGATCACATCAGGCCGCGTTGGGAAAGGCTCGTGACCTTCTCGCCGATCACGAGATGGTCGAGAACGCGCGTTCCGATCAAGTCCAGCGCTTGTTTGAGCGTGTTCGTCAGCGCCACGTCTGCGGCGCTGGGATCGCTCACGCCCGACGGGTGGTTATGCGCAAAGATCACGGCGGCGGCGTTGTGTTGCAGGCAAGCCCGCACGACTTCACGGGGTGGTACGGATGCCCCGTCAATCGTCCCGTGGAACAGCTCTTCAAAACCTAAAACCCGGTGCCGGTTGTCGAGGAAAAGGCAGCAAAACGCTTCGCTGTCACGGCACGCCAGACGCACACGCAGCCATGCGCTTGCATCGCTCGGTTGGCTCATGGTCCCGAGTCGCTCGAACCGTTTGCGCAAGATTGCTTCGGCCTGTTCAAGAATCGCTGCTTCCGCGCCTGACGCGGTGCTGTAGCCTGCTGCCTGCTCGTCCCACACCTGCCTGCTGGTGAGACCCTCGCTCTTGCCTTGGCCTGTCGCCGCGTCTGCGGTGGTCGTCCGGTTCGTCTGCTTGTTCATGCCGTGCCCTCCGGTTGTGGTGTGCCGATCTGCCTGCTGGAGCCGCCCTCACTGAGGCGTGAGGCGGCCCCTTGCCGCGCAGCGGCGGTGCAGCGGGCGACGTGACAGACGGCACGGCTGGCGCGGCGCTTGCGCACCGGGGCCAACGAGCGGGGGCGGATCAGCCAAGGCAGAGCGGCTGCAACCGGAAGGCGATCAAGAACGAACCGGCCGCTGACGCGGCGGGCTGTAGCGATGTGCCTGGGTTCTTGCTCAAAGTCGCGCAGCGGCGCGCCTCATCGCTACGCAACGCGCAGTGATGGCCTGTCTCGCAGTTCTGAGTTGATCAACAGCGGCAGGGTGCCGGCGCAAGGCCACGTCGGATCGCGCGCCTCTGTCGGATGATGTCGAGTACAGGTATTTTAATCGGGCGTCCAAATGCCCACATCAGATGGCTCGACAAGTGCCGAGGCCTTCGCCCATGCTTGAAGTCGCCCCCGACGCGCGCAGGCTATGTCACACAACCTGATTCGCGCTGAAGTTCAGCTGGCGGGGCTTGCAGGCATGGCGCGCAAACGCCGCTCTGGGCCAAGCTTTGCAGCGCGCCGCAGCCACCAGCAAGCGAGGCACCAGAATCTTGAGATCGAAACGGCGGTTGAAACGCCAGGCGGCCTCGGCGAGGTAACGATGCGCATAGGCAGCGAAGCGGAACGCGTGATAGGTGCCGTCCAGCGAGCGCTTGACGTTGCTGAGCACCGTGTTGACCCAGCGCATGCCGCCGGCCTCGGTGGCGGCGCGCCCGCCCTCGCTTTCGATGACAGCGTGCGCATGGCCGGCCTCGATCACGGCGCGGAATGCGCCCAGCCCATCGCTGTGGACCTCGGTTTCCGGGCGCAGGTGCAGCCGCCTCCAGTCCGTCAGCGCCTGGGTGGTGAAGCCAGAAACAGACGTGATCACCGCATGCAGTGGATGGCCCTCCTCAGAGAGTTCCACGGCGATGACGAAAGGGCACTTGTTCTCCGAGCCGCGCCCCGGTTTTCCGCCGTTGCGCTCGCCACCCAAGTAGGCATCATCGATCTGCACGAGGCCACCCAGCTGGCGCCCCGCCTCACGCTCGGTCATCGCCTGCATCAGCTTGTCCCTTGGGGACTTCCGTTGGTCGTGCTTGATCTGCCTCGCGGTGCGATAGCACACGCCCAGGTGACGCATGAGCTCTAACGCCGCCACGTTGGTCTTGCTCTGGGTCAACAGGTAGAGCGCCAGAAACCACGTCCGCAGCGGCAGCTTGGTGGCCTCGAAGACGACCAACGGAAGTCCCCAAGGGGTCGTGCCGCTGAGCAGCGTCGTCTGGTGCCGACAGGCCGAGCATTGCCACATCCGCTCGCCATGCCGATTCGCGCAACGACCATAGCGCCGGCCGCCGCAGCGCGGACAGACAAACCCTTTCGGCCAGCGCGCGCGTCGCAACGCGCGCGTGCACGCCGCCTCGGTGCCGTACTGTTGCAGTCTGTTGCGACTCGCCACGCTTCGAGTCGTTCGATCTCATCAAGTTTGTGCATCTGTCTGACGAGGATGGGGGTCTTGTGCCACAACACTTAATGATTTATAGTATAATTACCCTTATACTGAAATCACAAGGTCAATCAAGTGAACGACTCGCTTCGCGAAATCCTCATCGCCGATCTCCCTCCCGCTTTCGTGATTCGCTTCCAGGAGGCCGCAGCTTGGGCCTACCGCGAGGCTTGGGAGCGCGTCAAGAACGACACCCTCATCACCGACGATGGTCGCGAACAACTCCTGCCGCATTTGCGCCGTGTGTTGCTGGAGGCGAAATTGCAGGGCATCGCGCTGGATAGCGGGGTCCGGGCCGAATCCGAGGCGGTGTCGTCAGGCGCCCACAAGTACGTCGCGGTTCGCGTCGGTCGCCTCGTGATGACGTGCTCTAAGACAAGCGGCCGGAATGCAGTGCCGCGCTCTTGCGATTTCCGCGATCAATATTCGGACATCAACGAACACATTGATCAGCAGAGCCTCTTCCCGGTGATCAGCACCCCGGGCCGCGAATCGCTGTACTGCATCATCATCCACGGACCGGCCGAGCAGAACAACGGCGAGCTTGGCTTCTGCTGCTTTGGCTTTCCCAGCCCTGATATGCAAAAGTGGGCGCAGGAGCCTATCGCACTCGCTGACATCCGCGACTACCAGCAAACGCGCTATCAGAAGAGTGAAGACGATCGCGCCCAGATCCAGCCGGTTGAACCCAAACTCAAGCCCAAATTTGGCGCAGGCAATGCTGCGGAGGAAAGTGCGTGACTGTAGGAACCACAGGATTTGTTGCGGGCCGGCTTCGGCAAGCAAGAGAGGCGCGCGGGTTGTCCGTGGTCGCTCTGGCTGGTCTCGTCGGGGTGAGTGCGGCTGCTATTTCGCAGTACGAGAAGGGCCATCACCTACCCCGCATGGAGACGAGCGAGGTCTTGGCGAAAAGCCTGAACCTCCCGCTTTCCTATTTCCTCAAGCCAGAAGTTGTCGCGCCAGTCGAGCAACATCGTCTTTTTTATCGGTCGATGAGTTCAGCTACCAAGCAGGCGCGTACTCGCGCGGGTCGGCGCTTGGAGTGGTTCAAGGAAATCGTTGCGTATTTCGAGCAGTTCTTTGATTTCCCAGAGCCGAATGTCCCTGACTTCGGGCTGCCTGACGATTTTCGGGAAATAACGCGAGCGACGATTGAGAGCGCTGCTGAGCAGCTGCGAGCTTATTGGCGACTCGGGATGGAACCAATCGCAGATGTCATCAGGACGATGGAAGCGAATGGCATCTATGTCACTAGGGGCACGCTCGATGCGGAAACGCTGGATGCTTTTTCTGAATTTGACGGTCAGCGGCCATACGTTTTCTTGAACAGCGACAAGAACGTCCTTGTTCGCTCGCGGTTCGACTGCGCTCACGAGTTGGGTCATCTGGTTTTGCATCGGAACGTCAAGCAAAAAGATCTGAACAGGGCCACGGATTTCAAGGTGATCGAGAGCCACGCTCATCATTTCGCCGGCGCATTCTTGTTCCCGGCAAAAAGCTTTCAGCGTGAGATTTGGGGACTCAGCCTTGATAGCTTCCGTTCGCTAAAGCCGACATGGAAGTTTTCGATTGCGGCGATGATCTCCCGTGCATCTCAACTGGAAATGCTAGACGAGGAAGAGACCAAGCGATTGTGGATCAACTTGAGTCGCCGGGGGTGGAGGCAGTGCGAGCCATTGGATGACTTGCTATGTGAGCAGCCAAAGATGCTGGCTAAAGCCGCTGATGCCCTGATCAAGAACAAGATCAAGACCAAAGAGCAGATCATCGCTGACTTGGCTCTTCCTCACTCGGATGTCGTGGAGCTTCTTGGGGCCGAGCCGGAGCTTTTCCGTGAAGGGGATGACGGGCCAAGGCTAAAGACTTTCGGGAACAACGTGATCCAGTTCCGACGCTAGTCGGTTTTTTTGTCCTTGGACCAACGGACTTGGGCCACCTTCTGGGCGGACTCCTTCCTCTGGGCGCTCGTCAATGCTTTTGCGCGAGCCGCGCCACCCTTGAGGCCGGCCTCAATCACGGCGCGGCACGCGCCGAGTCAATCACTATGGGCCTCGGTTTCCGCTGGCGGCGAGTCCGAGCGGAATACTCACTTCAACGGCTCGCACTCCACTCGTGCTCGAACGAGCCACGCTCGAAGCTGCTGAAGCCCTCACGCTGCCGGGCGGAATCGATCATCGATTGCAATCGCCCGTGCGCGCCCGGATTGCGCTCGGCGGTCGGCGGTGGCGCTGCACGCCCTGCGTCGCGATCGCGTGTCTCGGTGCGCTGCGCGATTGCTTCGCCCAGCGCACCACGCTCCACCGCCGCGCGAGTCGCCGTCGGCGTCAACGCCATCTCGTTGCCACCGCGATTCATGTCGAGCCGCGCTGCTAGCTTCCCGGCGTTGTCCGTCACCAACATGGCTGAATCGCGCGCCCGCGACAACGAGACGTACAAGCGATCCAGCGTGCTCAGGTTCTGCTGGCTTGAACGCATCCATGCGATGGCCACGTCCGCGGTTTTGCCTTGCGCCTGATCGGCGGTCATCGCGTAGGCGTGGTCGATGCGCAGGGCGCGGGTGGTGTCGAGCTTCAGTCCCTGGCCGTGCGTATCACGCACGTGCAGATGCTGCGCGTCGTGGCCGGCGACGGTCAGCATGCTACCCGTGGGCAGGCGCAGCGTGCTGCCGTCGTCTCGTAGCGCCTGGATCGGTCCGCGCGTGACGATCTTCGCGCCGGCGCCGATCTCGAGCGCCTTCGCGTCATGCACTTCGAGGCGCGTGAGCTGACGCGGATCGAAGCTCCAGCGAGCGCCGTTCTCGCGCTCGACGGTGATGCGCCCGTCGCGCACCGACACGACGGACGTGATCTCACCCTTGCCGGGGCCGCCCTGGTAGGCCCGGCCCCATTCGATGCGATCGCCGGGCTGATAGCGCGCCGCATCGGCGCGCTGTGTCGCAGTCCACTGCTTGCTGTCCAGCACCGCGACTTCGCGCAAGTCACGCACCTGGCCGGCAGCGATGCGCTGCGCATGGATCGCGCTGTTCAGATCGGCACGATCGGCACGACTCAAGCCGATCACCAGCATGTCCTTGCCCTGGCCGGTCGCGTCCCTATAGCGCGTGGCGATGCGCTCGATCGCCTGCTCGCGCACGCTGGGGCCGCCGTCCTCGCGGCCCTTGCCCTTGGCCGGCTTGATCTCGTGCACCTCGATGCGGCGCAGCGCCTCGGCGGTCTTGCCCGCCAGTGCGTCATAGACCGCTTGACGCAACCCTTCGTGGCGCTGGCGCACGATCTCGGTCAGGTTCTCGCTGCCCAGCTGTTCGCGCAACTGGGTGAAGGCGGCGCCGGCGCCGACGCTACCGATCTGCCGGGTATCGCCGACCAACAGCACGTGCGCCTGCTCCGCACGCGCGCGTTCCAGCAGCTTCTCCATTTCCTCGGCGGCCACCATGCCGGCCTCGTCCACGATCCAAACCGCGCGCTCTGGCTGTTCGGCCGGCTTGCGCGCCAGCGCCGCAGAAACCGTCTCGTCGCGCAGGCCCAGCGCGTGGCCCAGCGTCTGCGCGGCGCTGCCGGTGGGCGCGAGGGCGCGTACCTGCCAGCCGCCTTCACGCGCGACCTCGGCCACCGCCGCCAGCACGGTCGTGGTCTTGGCCGTGCCGGCGTGGCCGTGCAAGATCTGCAAGCCGCTCTGACGCTCCAGCAAGCTGGCCACGGCCACGCGCTGCTCGGCACTGAACGCGTGGCCAGTCGCCTGCTCGCGGGCCACGATGACGCGCTCGATCGCGGCTTGGCGCGTCGTCGTCTCGCGTGCCGCGCCCGGTGCTTCGCCGATGCGCGAGGCGCCCTCGCGCTGTAGCGCGGCGGCGTGCCCCAGCAGGGCACGCTCGGTGCGCAGGCCTTCGCGCGTGGTGTAACCCTCGCGCCAGTCGCGCTGGCCACCGGCCGCGCGGCCCCAGGTGCGCCGTGCCTGCAGCTCGCCAGCCTGCTGGGCACGCTCGATGGCAGCCTGGATCGCCTTCTCGCCCGCCTGCCCCTGGCTGGCGATGCGTGCTTCGTGCGCGAGGTCGCGCGCACTGAAGCGCGCATCGCGCTCGGCCAGATGCTCGGCGGCACGGTGCACCGCGGTGTCGGCTGCGGCGGCGCGCGCCGCCGCCTCGAGCGCGTGGCCCTGCGGGCGCTGCTCGGGCTCAAAGCCGTGTTCCCGCGCGGTGCTGCGCCAGTCCACGGCCAGCGCGGCGCGATCCTGCACGTCCTTGGGCGCGCGCGTCTCCAACGTCGCCACCTGTTTCTCATCGGCGCTGGCGGTCTCGCGCGACAGGCCACGCGCTTCCAGCGCGGCATCAATCTCGGCCTTGCGACTGCTCCACGCCTCGCGCAACGCTTCCGGTACTTCGCGCAGCTCGAAACTGGGGTGACCTTGGCTGTTCACGGTCCAATCGACCGTGTAGCCGGCCTCGCGCGCGCCATGCGCGAGCGTGTTCATGTAAACCGCGTTGGCTTCGGCCTGCGCCGCATAGATCTCGCGCGAGTCGATCGAGCGCCACGCGCCCGCCTCCGGGTCGCGCGTGACGTTGGCGATCACCGCATGCGAATGCAGCTGCGGATCGGCGTTCCGGGACGTGGTATGCCGGAACACCGCCGCGGTCATGCCGTCGCCCTGCTTCCACACGTACTCGCCCTCGGCACCGCGCTGGCGCGTCACGATGGCGTGCTGCTCCAGGTGCGACAGCGCCGCATGCACGGCGGCGGCGTGCGCCGCGACCAGGCGATCATCGCCGGTGAGCGCAGCGATGCTGGCCGACTTCGGCGCGGAGAAGGTCACATCCCAGCCGGGCGTGTGCGCCTCGGCGCGGCCGACTTGCCGGCCTTCCACGCGGCCTTCGAGGACTTCGGCGAACCTCACCGCGTTGTCGCGCACCATCGGCCCGCTGAGGCCGAGCGCGGCGGCGCTTTCGCCGAAGAAGCGCGCCGGCGCGGATCCGCCCTCTCTGTAGTAGTCGTCGCGCTCCGAGTAATACCCCAGCGCCTGCCCGCCGCTGCCGACTTTGCTGATCGTGATCATGCGGCGTCGCCCGTTCCTGCTGCGCTGGTTTTCGCCTCTGCGTCGTCGCGCCAGCTCGCGTCGCGCAGCGCCTGCAACTGCGCAGTGAGCTCTGGCTCTGACGCCGGCGCAGGTGTCTGCACCGGTGCCGCGCTGGTGGGCGCAGGAACCGCCGACGCAACCGGTGTCGCCGGCGCAGGTGGCACGGGCCGCGCCGGTTCAAAGGCTGCGGCGACGATGGGCCGGTCGCGCGGCGTCAGCCGCACCGCGGCGATCGGCAAATCACCGGCGCCGAATTTCAAAAACCCGCATAGCTTGGGCAGTCGGTGCGTGTCCAGCTCACTGGGTAAGACCAGACGCTCGACGCTGATCTGCCGCGTGCTGGTTTGCTGCGCGCCGTGATCGGCGCGGCCCGAGGCGCGCGTCAACCGCGAGACTTGATGATCCCCAAGCAAGCGCGAGCAATATTCGGCGGTGTTGGCATCTCCACACGCCAAGGTCAACTGCGACCCGCAGCAGCTCACGAGCGTGTGCGCGCTGTGCTGCCCGTAGAGCCGGACCAGCTGATCAATCGCCTGCACGCCGAGGATCGCGCACCCACCGGATTTGCGCGCACGGGTCAGGAAGTCTTCGAGATTGGCCAACCGACCGATGGCTGCCGTTTCGTCGAGAATCAACCACGTGCGGCAGTCCGGATCGGCAGGCTGTTCGAGGACACCCAGCGCGATCAGATCGAGCTGCGCGCCGATCAAGGTTCGCATGGCTGAGATCTGCGCATCCTGATAATTCCACCATGCGGCGCCGGCGCCATCGCGCGCCCATGCGCGCACTGAGAAGGCCTTGGCGCCTGCATGGGGCGCCAGCCAGCTCAACGGCTGGATGTAGGGCGAGGCGGTGCCGCGCACGCTGTGAAACATGGGCGAGTCGGCCTTCTCGGGCAATAGTCCTGCCGCCGGCGTGACCGCGAGGCGTTCGCGCAATTCGTCGAGCTTCGCGTGCAACGACAGATGCACGATCGCCGCGTTGTCCAAGCTCGCGGAATGGCAGTGCAGCAGGATGCCTTGCAGGAACTGCTGTGCAAACCTGTGCCAGGACGCATCCTGGCCCTCAGCATCCGGTACCAGGGAGCGTGCGAGCAGCGCGGCATCCTCGGGCGTACGCATCTCCGCCAGCGGGCTCCACTGCGCTGACCGCGCATCCAGAGGATTGAGCACGACATCGCCGGCGCGCCAAAACCGCGCCAAGTATTCGCCTTTGGGATCGCCCACGGCCGCGCGATCGCCACGCTCCCTGATCGCGTCCAGAATCTCGGCGATCGTTACGCTCTTGCCCGTGCCCGGCGCGCCAGTCACCAGCAAGTGACGTGGTTCGAGCTCGCGCGGCATCGGTACGCCGCCGATGACAATCCCGCCGAGCTTGCCGCGGTAGCGCTTCTCGCACATCTGCGCCACGACGCTCGCGCGCTGGAGCTGCGAACCGCGCAGTGCGACTTCGCCGCGCTGTGCCTTCTGCTGCTGCCGGCGTACGAAACTCTCAACGATGATCCAGGTGCTACCCGCAGCGACTGCGCCGCTCCAGTCGCCCACCCCGGCGGCCAACGTGACGCCCAGCAGCACCGCGCCCCGCCAGCTCAGACTCCACGCAGTGCGGTGGGCCCAGCGCTGAAACAGCGCATCCGGACCCGTCCCGAGCACGCGCGGCGTCAATGTGCCGCCCAGGATGAGGCCCAGCAGCAGGGCAGAATGCAAAGCCATCAGGTCGTAAAACATGAGCGCGTCCTCGGAATCAGGCGGAGTGCCTATCCCTATAGGCGCAGGCGCTGCCCGCCGTGCGTATTCCGGTTCAACCCGCCACCCGTTCCGATCTCAAATCCGTCATAGCTGAGGTCCAACCCACGTTTCGTCGTGATCGTCGGACGCTGCACGCGAGCTCCGATCTGCGGGCGGTGTCATGCTGCTGCCTGATCTTCGAACCCGGCGCATACTTGCGATCTTGGCGGGGCGATCGATCATGCCGCGCCGCTGTGGTTCCTCATGTCGTTGCCGAACGGCGCGCACATCAAACTGCGGCGGCGACAGGGGTGCAGGGTGCAGGCTGGACTGCATGCGGCCACCGCACACACAGCACTAGCGTTAGATTGGCTTGAGTGGCACGTGTGACCCAAAGAGCGGGACCATCGGATCGGTGATCCTTCCTGACTAGGCCATGCTCGCGGACGCGCTGATTTAGCGCCACGATCATTTGCTAGAAATCGCGCTCCGAATATTGCTCGCCGAGAAGTAGGTCTGATGCGTCGTACGCCTATACAGTGGACCAATCAACAAGGCGCGATCCTGAGCCGCAGCCGCTACGCCCGGTCCAGGCCGTGCCAAGTCCGGCCGCCAGAGACGGTCACCAGCACTGCATAGGACTGCACCACCCGCCCCGCCGCCCTCTTGGCCTTGGCTAGCACCTCTTCCTTGGTGATATCCGCCTCGTAGTTGTATTCCGCCGGCGGCATCCGGAACCGGCACTTGTCGGTCTCCAGAGTGTCCGTGAAACCCAGCTTGGCGAGAGTCTCGTACAGCTGCTGGTAGTGCTCCCAGGTGGCGTCATGCAGCTCGATGCGAACGGTGAAACGGGGCATGGTGTGATCTCCGTTTGGGAGTGGTGTGAACGGCGCGGGGCCCGGATTCGGCGGCTCAATGCCATGGCGCATCGCCCAGCGCGTGGATATCGTCGAAGTGGGGGCAGCGATGGTCCTTGAGCGCGGCCACCTTTCGGCTCGGCCCCAAGGTCATGCGGTTGCCGTCGTACTCGGTGTACAGCTCCGGCAGCGTCTCGGACCAGGGCGTGATCAGCTGCATGAACTGCCCCACCGCCGTAGACGCCAGGGTGCCGTTGGGCCAGATGACTTGTGGGCGGCCGCCGACGGCGCCATAGTGTTTCGCCTCCTCGGCCAGGCGCGTCTCGGTGATGAAGCCAAAGCAGCGCAGGCAGGGGCGGTCAGGCAGGGACAGGATGACCTGGCCCGTGACGGCAAAGCACGGCGCGGTGCCGTGCACGTCCATGCCCAGATCCAGGTAAGGGATGTGGAATCGGCGGGCGAACTGCTCGAGCTCAGCGCGGGCCCGGTAGCTGTCCATGCAGCCAAAAATCGCATGGCTGAACTTCAGGGCATCGCCCACCGCCTGCCAGGGTTCGGCGTAGGTAGCCACCGTGGCCTCGGGATTAATCTCGGTCAAACGCCGCGCTATTACATCCACCTTGAGGTCTCCCCGCTGTGCGGCAACGGCGCCCAGCCCGACCATGCGGTTGCTGTTGCTGACGTCGGCGTGATCGAAGTCCACCAGGTGGAAGCGTCCGACGCCGATGTGCGCCAACTGCTGCACGACATGGGAGCCACCCCCGCACAGGCCGACGACGGTGACCTCGGTCGAGCCGAGGATCGCCGCGGCGTGGTCGCCGAGAAAGCCCTGACGGGCGTGACGCTCATGCATGGTGGCCTCCGAGGCGGAGCACCGCCGTACCGATGGATACGATGTCGGTGAGCGGGTGCACCGCCCGATCCTGCGGACACCAGATCCGTCCTGCCACCGCGTCCAGACTCAGCAACAGGGTGCCGTGCGGCTGGGTCGGGGCTACCTTCCAGAAATCGGGCATGAACTTGGCGCTTTCGCGCAGATCCACCTGACTGAAGCTAGGAATGCCGCGATGGTCGTGCCTATGGAGGTGGAACACCGGTCCTTGTCGCTGGTAGGCCAGCTGCAGTGCAAGCCGGAAGGCGGTAGGCCCGAGGACCGCGCCCATACTGTCGCTTTCGATGTAGTCGGCGTCGGCCACCGGCAGATAGGTCTGGGCCAAGAGCAGGCAGCGGCCTGGGGCCGCCCCGATGCGACAATGCAGGAAGCCCACTCGCTCCCACGCATGAGCATGGGGTCGGGAGAGGTCCGCGTGAATGGCTGCGAGCATCGACTCCGGCAGGCGGGCCTGGTAGTTCATCGCAGGGCGTGCAGGTGGGCGAGCAGCATCTGCGGCAGCGGCAGGCTGGCGCTGACGTTTTGCCAAGACCAAGTGTGCCATGTGCGACCCAGGAGGGAATGTACGGTCCAGTTCGCGGGCTGCCCTCCGATGCGCTCGCGCTCCGGGATCGGCTCGGCCAAGAACAACCGGGTCGCGTAGCCGGTATGGGGGCCAGGACACAGCAGGGCGTCGATCTCGAGCCGTGACTCCCCCACATGGACCGGCTGGTGCGGCAAATACAGGTAGCGGTGCCCACCCTCGGTCAGCAGTTGGGCGTCCGGGTTGATGGCCCGGACGCTGGCGAGCTGGGTTTCATCCGGGCTCACGACGAGCCTCCCTGCCGCACATGGCTGACGAACACCTCGCCGCCCTTGATGTGCAGGGAGCGATCATCGTTGAGCGGTTTGAACTCGGCGTCTTTGACCAGATCGAGCTCATAGTCGGGCGGAATGCCGTAGCGGTGCTTGAGCTCGCTGACCTTATAGACGCCGTCCGGAATCCTGTGCTCGACCCCGTCCACCGAAATCGTCACCAGCAGGCCGTGCTCGTGACCCGGACCCTTGTCGTGGTTGTCTTGGGATGTGTTCATCACTGGGCTCCTTGGCCGAGTCGAAGAGTTCACCAGCAGAATTGTGGTTATGCCAGCACAGAAAGTGCGCTATACCGAACTTTTGCCCAGCATGGGGGTGACGTGCGCGTATGTCAACCGATTTGTTCGGTATAGTAGTACCCGCTCTATCTTGACGCCAAGGACACTACCTGTTATGTCGAAAAAACTCGGTGAAAAGCTCCGCACGCTACGCAAGAAGCAGGACGGGCTTACCTTGGACAAGCTCGCGGCCCTGGCGGGCATGAGCAAGAGCTACTTGTGGGAGCTGGAGAATCGCGACTCGCCTCGACCCTCGGCGGAAAAGCTCGCGGCGCTGGCCGCCCTGCTCGGTGTGACCACGGACTTCCTGCTCGATGAGGACATTACCGAGCCGGATGAGCGGCACCTGGATGTGGTGTTCTTTCGCAATTACTCGCAGCTGCTCCCGGAAGACAAGGAACGCATCCGGAAAATCGTCGTGACGTTCCGGAAGGAATCGTGACGCCCGAGGTCTGGACCCCGTCCAACGCGGCCTACCGGTTGACCAATGTGGTCAACGCGTTTGCAGCCGCCCACGGACTTGACCGATTCCCGGTGTCGGTGCCGGACCTAGCGCGGGAAGCGGCAGCCATCTTCCACTGGCCCGACCCAATTACACAGGTCCAGGCTGCCGATATCCCCCGCTTTGAAGGCGCGCTATATCCTGGCGATGGCCGTAGCCACTGGCTGTTGCTCTACAACGACCGCCTGACCTCGGTGGGTCGGATTCGGTTCACACAGGCCCATGAGCTCGGGCACTACGTGCTCCATCGGATGCAACGGGAGGCCTTCGAGTGCACCGAACGGGATATGTTGGATTGGTCGGACGACGAGAAGAACATCGAGGTACAAGCCGACCTGTTCGCGTCGACCTTGCTGATGCCACTGGATGATTTTCGCCAGCAGGTCAACGCGTCGGTGGACTTCGACTTGTTGGGCGCCTGCGCACGCCACTATGGGACGTCCCTGACGGCGACGATCCTCAAGTGGTTGGACTTCACGGACGAAAATGCCGTCCTGGTCGTATCGCGCGATGGCTTCATCCTGTGGTCACATGCCAGCAAGCTGGCCATGCGCGCCGGCGCGTTCTTCCGCACCCGCAGCAGCACGATCGAAGTGCCGTCGAGCACATTGACACAGGACGCGCAGGTGGCGCTGGATCGGGTAGGACGGGCGGTAGACGCGCGGGCGTGGTTTCCGCACGCCGAGTCCGGCGCGAGCGTGCGCGAGCTTAAGATCACGGCCGACCAGTACGACAGCGTACTCACGTTGCTGATCTTGCCCCGGCACCTACGTGTGTGGCCGGACAATCGCCCAGACGAGGACTGATCGGCGGACGCGTCAGCCTGGGGCATCCCCGGAGCACTCTTGGCGCACCATTGCAAGTATCTCGGTCACCAAGGACCACGACTTGGCCCTGACATACTCACTGGAGCGGTAGGACGTAATTACACCTACCATGCGGAGGACGTTGTCGGGTGCCCACGCGGCCCCTGGCGTTGGCTCCTGCAGTTGCCAGAGTGGCCCGCCGCTAATTCCATGCAATTTGGGTAGCTCCGCCGGCGCACCGGCGAGCGTCTTGGCGCTGTTGTCGCATAGCAAGAACAAGTCGATCCCTGCATCCACGGGCATATCGGCGTGGGTGGGGGCAGTCGGCAACATCGCCGTGTAGATCGACAGATGCGTCCCGATGAGCTGGTCCGGCGTGGTTCGCGACAACGCGTGGGGATAGCCAGTGACAATGTAGGAGGTGGCCGTGGCCGGGGTTGGCAGGTCGACCTGCGTACTATCGAGCACCCCCCAGCCGGCGCGCAACTTCGCTTCGACCTCCGGTGACTTGATCTCGAAGGCCATGACGTCGAAGCGCTTGTCGTCCTTTGGCGTATGCCGGTCAAAGCTCCCTAACGTCCAGATCTCGCGCGACGCTGGGCTTAAGGGCACGGCAAATTGGGTCAGGTCGACACCCTCTTCGTACAGGTGGGCGGCAGTGATCAGGAACAACCGGCCGTCGTCGTCGTAGAGCACACCGGTGCCGTGGATCTCGGCCAAGCCGTCCTGGGTCTGAGTCGAGATGATCGGCAGCGTGTGTTGGACGATGTGGCGGGCGAGGACTTGGATTTCGAGCTTGTTCACGGGAGGCCTGACGTGGGGGAGAGAAGAATTTTGTGTAACCGGGATCTGAGCTACAGCTGAGGAAGTCGCTCCTCGAACTGGATCGTAAAGCGGTTCAAGGCAGCCAGTCACGACTCGCAAGCGCCTTCATCGCTCACCCACTCGAGTTCCGCATCGGGACCATCAGCTACCAATGGAAACCAATCGGAACTCTTCGGAACTCGTTCACCGTGGCGCGTCGTCACCCCAGAGATCCCGCGGCGCATGGGCATCGAGGGCGAGCAATCGCCGCGCTCGCCACGTCAGCAGAATCCACGTGAGCAACGCGAGCGTGATCGCGCCCGCCGCCGGCCAGACCACAGCGATGCGCTGTGCACGCGGGAGCAGCAGCGCACGCCCGACGCGCGTCGCGGTCAGGTCCGCGAACAGCGCGCAACGCGGCCGCAGGCCGCGGATCGCGTGCTGGCACAGCCCGACCCGCGCCAGGACGTAGCCCTCGGTGTACTGAGTCAGCTCCACGCGGTCGCGAGCGGGCAGCGGCAGCGAACCCCACTCGATCGCATTGCCGGCGACCAGGCCGCCGATGGCCCCGATCAGGGCCATCAACAGCGCCAAACGCAGGCGGATGACGTGCTCGGAGACTGCGGCACCGGTGCTCACGTCCGCACTCCCGGCAACAGCTTGCCGAGTGCCTCGGCAATCACGCGCAAATCAGCCGACTGCTTGCGCTCGGCTGCGTCCAAAGCCGTGTGCACGGTGTCCACCAGTTGGCAGCGGTATTCGCTCGCCACCGCGTCCAGCTGCGCACGCTGGCGAAGCGCCTGCCGAATGAGCGTCGCGACGCTCATTTCGGCTTCGTCAGCATCCCGTTTCAACGCCTCGAATTCAACGGTCGTGAAGCGCAAGGTGTAGCGGATTTCGCGGTTCACGACTGCTCCCCCGAGGCGGCAGGGCGGCCGTCCAGTCTCGCATGCGCCATCGCTTCAACTTCGACGCGAATGCCGGCCTGGTCAATGAGGGCCAGCAGCGTACGATCCCCAGCCTCGCGCTGCGCTTTTTCGTGCGCCGCCAGCGTGCGCTTCAAGTGCGCGATCCGCGCGCGAATTTCGTCGGGTGTTTTCATTTCGTGCTCCTGAGAGCGGGATGCTCATCCCTATAGGCGCACGCCTAAATCGAGCGGCCGGATCGTCATCGGCCCTGCCCGCAATCCGCAGCGCAATTGGCGCGTCGCGTGCGCAGGAATCGAGGACCGGAATGTCATCACGGCCCGCTGATGAGCGCGGCGATGCACCCGCGCCGTGCGCGTCGGACGTGTCCGACGCAAGCGAATCAGCCGATTAGGTGCTGATTCGCCCGGCATGTCCGACGTGCCGTCCGACACCATGTCGGACACGCTCGCGCAAGGCCCCACAAGGCCTCGCGCCGCTTTGGATCTGGCTTTGTCCTGCCGCAGGCGTGCATGGTGTGTGCAGCTCTCACGCAAAAGCGGGAGAGCTGATGAGGGCGCGGGATGAAAGTCCCGTGCCCGACACAATGGGCGCCCGCCAGAGGCGGGCAACATCAGCCCCGCGCGGCTTCGGAACGAAGCGCAACTTTTTCAATTCTGCGAACGGTCCAGCGGAACCGCGCGGGGCTCTGCGGCCACGCTTCGGCTTGGCGAGTTTGCATACGAATACGCAGTGACTTGCCGGCACGATTCGTGGGATCTGATCGGCGGTTCATGCGAACCGCTGCGGGCTGCTTTTACGGCGTTCCGCTACTCAAACTCAAAGATCGGCGCCATTTTCGCGAGCACCTCGTCCATGATCGATGCGGGCAAGGTGTCCACCTTGCGCGCATTGCGAGCACCAAGATCGAGCACACGAGGCTGCTCGCAGCGAACGACGCCGGTTATTTTGATGCCCGTGACGGGGACAGCGAACCCCTGCGACGAGCGAAGTCGCCGCGGGTGATCGTGCAGATCACTGGCAACTTGGTTGCCTCGTTGAACTCGGCCGGCGACACGACCAGGACAAGGCGGTTACCGCGTTGCTCGCGCCCTTCGGTCGGATCAAGCGAGACCAGATAGATGTCGCCGCGCCTCATATCAGCTCGCCACCTACGGCGGGCGCATCGACCCATTCGCGTTCTTCCGCCGGTTGCGGTTCAGAATAGTCTGAGGCAGCCAGCAGCTCCGCGAGCGTGTAACGCGGCCGAGGTTTAGGATCGACCACCAGGCGGCCATCGGCGACGGCCACGCCTACGGTGGCTCCGGCTTGCAGGTGCAGTTGATTGAGGAAAGCTGGTGGAACGGCCAACATGACCGAACCGTCGACCTTGCGCAGGTGGGTCGTGTGCATGACGGACTCTTTGGTTATATCTCAGTATGCATATTTGCCGCCGCGCTAAGCGCGAAGGTGCCTTTTCAGGGGCACGACGCCCGTGTCGGCAGCCCGCAACGCCGCACCAACTCCCTGCGCAGCGCCTGCAGGCCACCACGGCGCAGCATGCGTGGCGCCGAGCCGTGGTGAGGGTTCGCACCATCCCCCCGCCCCCCACCCCCCAGCGCACCAAGGTCAGCAAGCGCCCTGTGCGTCGTTGGGCGCGGCAGCGCGAGCGCTCGCGCCAGCTCGCCCGTGGTCATCGGTGCGAGCTGAAGCGCCTGCGCGATTCGGAGTTGACCAACAGGCCGATGCGTCATGGCGCATCACCCTGTTCTTTGCCATCGTGATCCGGGGCAACTCCGCGACGCACGCCGAACGTGTTTGCAATCTTCGCCAGTTCGGCTGTGCCGACGGCCGTCGGAGATTCCGGACGTGCAAGCTCACGCGCCTTGATGGCGGCGAGTGCCTCGCCGCCAGCGTCAGCAGGCGACTGGCGTTGTGGCTTCGGCAACAACGCTGCGGCGACGGCCGTCGGCAGTGGCTTCTGGCCAGCGGCTGAGACTGTCGTCGCCGCCCGTTCGACAGCAGCCTCGCCGTACTTGGAGATCAACTCGGTGACTGCCTCGCGATCGTCTTCATCCCAGACCGTAACGCCGTGCACCATCGCGCCCCGCTTCATTGAATCAGAATCAACCGCAGCAGCAGCTTTTTCAGGCGCGCGCGTACGCGCGTGCTGCTGCTTCTTGGTTTTGCCTTCTTGGTACTTCTCTAATGGTGCAGCCACCGAGATTCGGTCACCGAAGTTCGGTGACTGCACCTCGGTGGCATCCGCTTCGCCGCCGGACGGCTGTGGTACGTCGTAGATGGTATTTGTCTTGTAGAACCGGCCACCGGCGCCGCGCTCGGTGATGGTAATGAGATACCGAGCCTCGCGCAGCTCTCGCAGCGCCTTCAAGATGACGTAGCGGCCCTCATTAGGACTTTCGCGTGCGAGGTCATGCGCGGTCATGCTGAAACCATCGGTGTTTGACAGGAGCCGCTCAAGCAGCCCGCGCGCGCGGAATGACAGTCTGCAGTCGCGCAGCCGCGCGTGCGGCACGATTTCAAAGCTTTCTTTCCGCCGCGGGGCTCGGACAATCCCCCCTCGCCCCCCCTTTCTGGGAGCGAGGCCGTTGGTATCGGGGATGGTCACATCTCACCCAATTCCAGACTTTTCTCAAGCATTTCAAGAACCTGTAGCGGGTCAAGATCGTCACTCTTGACCTCCAAAGCCTTGTTGATACTTGAGATTTTTGGCCTGGGTTCACGGTGGCTGGCGTCACGCTTGACCAACCCACATCGCATCTCATTTTCATCATGTTTCGCCGTAGCAACAATGAGTTGTGGCGTCAGCTCGGCGCCGCGCTGCGCGAGCTGCATGGCAGCCCAGCCACACGCCGCCGCCGCGCGGGCACGCCCCCAGCGCGCGCGGAGAACCAGCCAGTCCTCTGCCTTCTGCGCTGCAGCAAGCAGCTCGGTTTCACCCGTCATTTCTCACCCCCTTTCTGCGGCGCAGCAGAGGCGGTTTTGCGGGGCCGGCCCGCGCGCCGCGTCGCCGGGGGGTTCGCACCGTCGCGCCGTGGGACTGCTGAGCCATCGATCACTGCCGCGAGGTCGGCGATGTGCACAAGCCGCGCGCGGCCAATTTTTCGTGTCGCGCATGGAAATTGCCCACGCGACCTCGCTTCACGCGCTGACTTTGCAGCCCGCTTTGGACGGCGCCCCAGCATGTCAAGAGCCTCATCGAGGCTGATCAGCGGCCGCCCAAACTTGACGGCGAGGATCTCCACTGTGTCCATATGGCATACCTAATGTCAGGAATGCCGTGCTCACAAATAGACGTCTAGACGTCTATACGAAGCCAGCCGCGCGCGCAAATGCGGCGCGCACGGCATGGCCGCGCGCGCGTGGCTGGCTTCGGATTAGTGTACTTGTCGGTTCAGTTGGCGCGGCGCGAGCGCCAGGTGAACCACGCGCCGGGCGCGCAGCGTGGCGCGCGCCCGCGCCACCATGCCAGTGACATGATTCCTGCGGGCAGGCAGTGCCGCCGCCTGCACGCTCGCCGCCGCCGCCGCCCTGCGCGCGGCACGCCGGGCGCGCGTCCGTGCACATGCCCGTGCATATACACCGCGGTGGCACAGCACACTGCTGGCCACCCCAGGCAGCCAGCAGGCAGCAAGGCCAAGCCCCGCCGCGACCGCTGCCAGCGCCAGCAGGAGCGCGCTGGCAGCTGTCAGCGCAAGTGCAAGCAGCATCAGCGCGGCCAGCACGCCCAGCCCGCCGATCAACCCTTTTAGGCTCAGCGCGCCGCGCGCGATGCGCTGAATGCTGGGGGTGCTAAGGTCGATGCGCATGGTATCCACACTCATACAAATACCACAGCGCTGCGCGCGCGCAAGTGGCACGCATGCCCTGCGCAATCGAAATGTCGCTGGCGCCCTCTGAGAGCGTTTCAACCGCATATTTTTTGCGCTGAAAGCATCCAATAGGATACACATTTACGATGCTTGTGTTTGAAGCAACTGCCGAGTTCGACCGCTTGCTGTCCCGGTTGCAGGATCGCGCCGCCAAGGCGCGGATCGTGCAGCGCATCGAATCAGCTTCAGTAACGGGCACCCTCGGCAGACTAAGTAGCCATGCCAACGATCAAAACGAAGACTGGCGCCCGTCGTGCACTTGGCATCAAGACGTTCGATCCCGCCGACTACCTCGACGACGAACAAACCATTGCGGAATACCTGACGGCCGCACTCTGGGATCCAAGCCCCGATGCGATGCTCGCTGCAATCCGCCATGCCGCGCGCGCCCGCGGCATGGCGAAACTCGCCGACGACGCCACCTGGCCGAGAGAGCTTGTACAAGGCACTTGAGCCGGGCGCCAAGCCACGCTAAGACACCATCCTCAAGGTCATCCGCGCGCTGGGCGTGCGGCTCGAGGCGCAGGCAGAGTGATCGCTTGGCGTCGCCAAGCACTCGGTGGGGACAATATGGGGACGCGCCGACAGGCAACGCGCAAGCAACTTCCGCGCAATTTGGGGACAATATGGGGACAACGAGGCATCAAAAGCGCCGACATATCCGCAAGTTGACATGTGTAAGTTATTGATTTTGGTGCCGGAGATAGGAGTCGAACCTACGACCTACGCATTACGAATGCGCCGCTCTACCAACTGAGCTACTCCGGCGAAAGGTCGCGT
>NZ_JBYCKI010000066.1:0-3805 GCF_057473305.1 Thiomonas sp. TH-17 | reverse complement strand
TGCGTGCGCGCCAGGTTGGCGATGCTGTTCCACAGGTGCGAGGGCTGGATGACGTAATGCACCTTGCGCCGCATCTGCTTCTCGAAGTCCGGGACGTCGGCCGCGTTGTTCGCATACCAGCGCGCCAGCGGCACCGCGCGCGCATCGCCGCTCACATCCGGGTAATCCTTGCCCAGCTCCTTCTTCGCCGCCGTCTCGTAGTTGTCGGAGAGGTAGCGCAGGAAGAGAAAGGACAGCATGTAGTCGCGGAAATCGTCCGCATCCATCGCCCCGCGCAGTTGGTCGGCGATGCTCCAGAGCGTGTTGCCTAGTTGTTTTTGGTTTTGTTCGGTCATTTTTTGGGGCGTCGTTTGATCTTGGTTTCCAGCGCTGTGAGGTCGTCCTCGGTCAGGTAGTTTTTGCCATCGGCGGCAGTTACCGAGGATTCCTCGGTAACTGAAGACGCCTCCAACTCCCCGTCAGCAAAGATGTTCTTGAGGTGCAGCCCGACGTTGTCGGTGCTCACGTCAAAGAGATGGGCCATCTCCCGTTGCGTCAGCCAGACCGTTTGGTCTTTCGCTCGCAGCTTGATTTGGCTGCGGCCATCTTCGGTGGTGTAAAGAATCAGGTCGCTCATGCGTCTGCCGCCTCCGGGGATGGGAACAGCTGCTGCATCAGACCATCCTTGTGTGTCTTGAGGGCATCGAGCTTCTCGATTTCAGCGGTGATTGTGTTGTCGAGGCTCGTGAGGCAGCCTGCGATCTTTCTCTGTTCGGCCATCGTCGGGAAGGCACTTTCCCAGCTCTCGATTGCCCCTTTAGTGATGTGCATGATGCCAAGCCCATTTGTGGTCTTGGCCTTCATATTTTCAGTTTCATTTTCGAGGGTGATGAAGAGGAACTGCTTGTCGATTCCACGCTGCTCAATCACTTTCCAAATGTGGTAGTGATAAATAGATTTTTCGCCGCGCCAGATGCGGGGTCCAAAGGACGCGGACCATGCATAAAGTAGGTCGTCCTTCTCACAATACTTCGTCTCATCCAGGTCAAGGTCTGAGTAATACCAAGTGTTGCTGGTGAAGAAGTTCCCAACACGTAGAACTGGGTATTTCCCAGATTCGAGCAGTTCCTCCTGTTTGTAGGCTCGACCGTTGTAGAACGTTGCGGCTTGGCCCAAGGTCATCTTTGCCCACTCCCCCGCGTTTTGGAATTCGGGGAAGCGGAGGTGGGGTTGGGTTTCGCCTTCGCGGGGGAAAAGCTGCTGCATCAGCCCTTTTTTATGGGTCTTGAGCGCGTCCACTTTCCGCGCTTGCGCGGCCATCAGCGCTTCCACCGAACTCAGGCACTCGGCGATTTTTTGTTGTTCGGCTGGCGATGGAAGAGCGACTGAGAACGAGAGGAAGGTTTCAGCATGAATGCGTCTCGCCTTTCTACTTCCATCGGCAGTTTCACCCAACCTTTCGTAAAAGTCTCTGCGCTTGACGTATTCCAAAAGGAACACGGGGTTGAGCCCGCCAGTGATGTCAAAGCATGGCAAATCGACCGTTGACTCAAAGTTGTCCAAGCTGGGTGGAATGATGCCGAAGGCTTGGTTCAGAAAATCAAGTTTGCTGTAAATGAACTGTCCTGCTTTGCGCCGGAAATACTGAGTGTTGATGCTGCCTTGAATGGCATCGTTCTTCTCGAAAACTCCATTTCCCCAGAGCTTGACGGTTATCTTCTTTGCGACATTGCCCTTGCTTCCGGGTAGTCGGCTTTCACTCAGAAAATCACCAAGCTGTCTTTCTTTCCACCCCTCCGTCCCTCGGAACGCCGGAAACCGCAACTTCGGCACCAGCGCGGGCTTTGCCGCATCCTTCGTGGCGGTGGTTTTCGTCTTACTGCTCATACGCGCTGAGTCCTGAGATGTCGCGGCCACCAGCGCGTTGGGTGAGGAGGGGGTGGAGGTCGGCCATGAGGGCGAGCTCGGCCTGGCTGCGGGCTTTCCAGCCAAGTTCCAGCGGCGCCATGAGGTCGCTCAGGCGCTCGCCATCGAAAATCATGCGCTCAAAGATGCCGTCCACGAAGGCTTGCAGGGCGGCGGTGGCCAGACCGTGCTTCGCGGCGATGGCGGCGAGTTCCTTGGCGTTCTTCTCGGCCTTGAAGCGGGTGTAGCCGTCGCGGATGGCGGTCTCGCTCAGCCCCTCGCCTGCTTGCAGCGTGCCGATGTATTCGGCGATGTCGTCGCGCTCGTTCATGAACTTGGCATCGCTGCCGATGAGGCCGATGAGTTGCTCGCGGGTCATCCTGGCTTTGCCCGGCTCCTTGGCCGAGAAGCTGGTCATCAGCTTCATGATGTAGTCGTAGTCGATGACGGCGGAGGCGAACAGGACGAACTCGAAGTCGAGCTGTTCAGAAGGGCTGTCGGCGACGGGTTTGTCGTTGGGCTTGTTCTGCTGCGCGCGCAGCTTCTTGGCGGTGTCCAGATACTGGCCCTTGAAGCCGCGCAGGGCTTCCTCGGGCAGCACTTGCTCGATGGCGGCTTTGTTTTCCCCGGTGAGATCGGTGTATTGGTCGAGCTGGGTCTTGAGCCGCTGCACTTCCTTGAAGCGCTCGATGAAGACGGTCTTGGCGGCGTCGCCTTTCAGGTTGGCGACGGCGGAGGGGGTGCAGTCGAGGTCTTGAGACTGCAGGAAGGCCGCCAACTTGTGCATGGCGGTTTCCAGTTTCTGGATGACGACGGGCGCCTTTTCGACCAGCCAGATTTGCCGCGCCTGCTCGCTGGTTTTCTCGCCGGAGAACAGCGCAATGGCGGCATCGACGGCATCCTGCTGCTGGCGGAAGTCGAGAATGTTGCCGTAGGGCTTGGTGCCGTTGAGCACGCGGTTGGTGCGCGAAAACGCCTGAATCAAGCCGTGATGCCGGAGGTTCTTGTCCACGTAGAGCGTGTTCAAAAACTTGGAATCGAAGCCGGTGAGCAGCATGTCCACGACGAGGGTGATGTCGATTTTCTGCGCGGCCGGGTAGTCGGCATTCGGCCACTGTTGGTCTTTGATGCGCTTTTGCACGTCTTGGTAGTAGCCATCGAACTCGCTCAGGCGGTGATTGGTGCCGTAGCGGGCGTTGTAGTCGGCGAGGATGGACTTGAGCGCGGCTTTCTTGCCCTCGGGGTCTTGTTCGTTATCGGCCTGCTCTTGCGGCAGGTCTTCCTGAATCTGGCGCACATCGGCGTCGCCCTCGTCGGGCGGCGAGAACACGCAGGCGATGTTCAGCGGCTTGAAATCGGGGTCGGCGGCCTGTTTCTCGGCCTGCATCGTCTTGAACAATGCGTGGTATTCGATGGCGTCGTTGATGGACGCGGTGGCGAAGAGGGCGTTGAAGAGGCGCCCGCCAGTGGCGGCATCGTGCTTGGCGAGGATGGCTTCGATGACGGCGCGTTTGGTGGGTGTCACCCCGTCAGGCTTCGCCTGCGACCACCCCCCGTCTGCGGCGTACCCCTCCGGAGGAGGGGAATGAGGGCGGGGCGATTTCCCTCCTCCGGAGGGGTGCCCCACAGGGGCGGGGTGGTTGCCTTCCGGCTTGAAGTAATCGACATGGAAGCGCAGCACATTGCCGTCTTCGATGGCGTGGGTGATGGTGTAGGCGTGCAGCTGTTTCTGGAACAGGTCCGCCGTGGTGCGCATGGAGGCGGTGGTGTCCTCGATCTTCTGCTGCGAGGCGTTGGCGTCGAAGATGGGCGTGCCGGTGAAGCCGAAGAGCTGGGCGCGGGGAAAGAATTCTTTGATGGCTTTGGGGGTCTCACCAAACTGCGAGCGGTGGCACTCGTCGAAGATGAAGACGATGCGTTG